>JAYUUR010000206.1:0-14792 GCA_043754475.1 Saprospiraceae bacterium
CCCATTGCCCCAATACGCAATGAATTTGCGCCCGGTTTCGCACCATTAGTCAAATGAGCGAGTATCCATCCATTGGGTGAAGGAACTTTAGGCATACCGCGATCCCACGCTTTTATAGTTCTAAATTCGATAAGTAATTTTTGATTGGCTACAAAACTTTCACCTAATGCTACTACAGGCAGTCCTGCATAATTGATTGCAGGTGTGCCTTGCAATGGCGCAAGTTCAATAGTCGTTTCATTGGGTGCTAAATTTAGTTTTTGCCTGACATCAATCGTTATATTTTTTTGATTCAAATCCAACCATTTACAGGATATTAATATAGGGGCAACCATCCCGGGCCCGCTGGCTGCTTTTAGGCGGTCGTGTATAAATGTGAATTTATTGCCCTCATTGCCCATAATACAATATTGATCGCCATATTCTAAGGGACCATTGATGCGGTCTAAATTAGCGTGACCCGCACCATACATGTGACCTAACTCATGAGCCATCAGTGCAGGGTCTATACTTTGCGCAGACATATGGTTGTATTTGAGTGCGCCGGGCGTGTTCCATGCGGCACTGAAAGCATCTGCCTTATCAATAAGTAGCACATATTGTCCGAAAGGGGAGAGGTCAACATTTAGACCTTTTGCAACTTCAGGTACTACTTTCGTCCCGACATTAAATTGTAGAGCATTCCATTCTGGACCTGTCAGCGATAACTCAAACCAATCAAATACCCGAAACTCGAGAAGTTCCCGCCCGCCCGATTGGTCAAATAAGAAACCGGCGACACTTGCCGTTATTTCTTGAACCCGATCCCGTGTTAAAGTGGTCACACGCGGTTCATTTTTACATTTCAACAACAAAACAGCTATATTCATAATTTTGGATGGTTAAAACATGATTTATTTTCCCTTTCAGTTTTTTCATGAGATAACCAAATATAGGCTTATATTCCATGTAGTCAAAGTAAATGGGCTATTAATGAAACATATTGTTTTAACATATTGCTTATAATACGATAGTCGAGATAAGGTTTGCTAAAAATGCTCAAATAAATTTTTTAGATGTTTATTGCCCTGTTAATTAGTCACGCGCAATGACATTATAATAGCCTTGTTTTTTTACATTATTAAACATTGATTAATTTAAAACATTTAAAATCAACACTTTAGAATAATCGTATTATGTTGACAAAAGATTGCCTTAACAAATATTATATAAACAGTCGTCACGAATAGGTTAAAAATAGGGATTAAATAAAGAATTGTGGTTTAATAGTTGAACTTCTATCAATAGCATCTTAGGAACCGATTTACAATTCTTTACATTTACACGTTACAACTTTTAACCGATACTAAAAAAAACACCCCCTCAGTACGCATACTGAGGGGGTTGTTTTTTTTCTATTATTTTAAATGGAAAATTTAAAATTCTAAATGTAAAACATGAGAACTCATGAATCTTTACTTTTCAATAATCAACTTGCTCACTTCAGATTGAGTACCGTTGCCCACTTTCACGATGTAAATGCCTTTAGCCAAATGACTGGTTTTCAATTCCAAGCTGTTTTCGCCTTCGTTAAAAGTTGTCATTTGAGTAATCACTTCCTTACCGACAACATCTACTAAACTAACTTTATACTCACCTTCTTGCTGTGCAATGAATTGAATATTGACAATATCAGTAGCTGGGTTGGGGAATACTAACATTTTGACTTTTTCAAGCAACACTTTATCTGAATTAACAGCTGCCTCAAATGGGCGACTGAAATTAGCTGCGCCTGTGCTAACGGTCAAATTATAACACAATGTCGTAGAAAGAGCACCGCTATAACCATTGACTCTGATATAATATGTTTTAGCTGTCGTTGAAACATTGTAGATAATGGTTTCATTTGCCGTACCACTATTTTGAGAAATACCAATCTGAGCATTTATTGCACCAGTACTTGTTGAACTATATAGCCTGACATCGTAGTCAAATGGAAGATTGGTCAAAGTGACTTTAATTTTAGGAGCTGCTGCGGTAGTCGTAAACTTATAAAAATCTAAATCACTTGATGAACCAATTTGAGAATTGACTGATGTATTCACTGCCATAACAGTTGCTGTAGTAGATGAATTATCCGCTGGCTCATTCAAATTAGAACAAGTTGATGAAGAATAAGTAAAATTTGAAGTAATGGCATCGTTGGCTGTATTGCCGTCAGTAGCACCATTTGGAGCCGATGTTCTCGCCGTAAATGTATGTGCTCCTGAAGCATAACCCGTCACAGCCGGTAAAGTAACGCTTGTAGTCGCACCTGAAGCCAATGAACCTGTCCAGCTTAAAGAGCTTTCAGTACCCGCATCTACTCTATATAAAATAGTAGCAGAAGTAAGTGTTGCGCTACCAAAATTCCTTAAAGTTACTGAGGGGGTCACGCTCGCTGTTGTAATTGTACCACTTGGTGCAGCGATAGCTGAAATACCTGCATCATTACCCACTGAAACAGAAATAGCCACTGCCGTAGAAGTTGTTGAAGCACTTGCATTGTCATAAGCCTTAGCAGTGAGTGAGTATGAACCCACACCTACGCCTGCCCATGTGAATGAATAAGGTGCAGTATTATCACTACCTAACAAAGTTGTACCGTTATAAAATTCAACATTTGCAACAGTACCATCTCCATCAGATGCATTAGCATTGATTGTAATAGTAGCCGGTGAAGCGAAAACTGCTCCGTTGGCTGGAGAAGTGATAGATACTGAGGGGGCAGCATTGGAGCCATTTAGATTAGATTCCCAAATACCCCGACCGTATGTAGCCGCTCTGATTTTACTTGTTGGATAAAAAATCTCTAAGTCTTTTACAATAATACCTGGCATACCGCCTGTGAATGATTGCCAAGCTGCACCTGAATTATTAGAGTAATAAACACCTAAATCATTACCACAATATACCACACCCGATACACTATTTTGAGTGATAAAACAGTTGACTGGAAGGGCTGGCATACCAGCTGAAATATTCGTCCAAGTAGTGCCTCCATTGGTAGAACAGAAAGCTGCGTTCCCTGCATAACTTGCTAAACCGACATATATTTTATTGGCATCATTGACATCAATATGAACGGTTTGAATGGCCGTAGAAGCAGGTAACCCTGTTGTAATATCCGTCCAAGCTGTACCACCATTAATTGTTTTCATTACTTTTGTACCACTTACTGCTACGATTACTTGATTATTAGATTTAGCCACATCCAAAGCTACAAGCGTACCAACAGCCGCTGCGAAGCTACTGATAGTTGTCCAGGCAGTACCGCTATTGATACTTTTCACTACGTTCGTACCACCTGCATATTGTGTAGTAGCTGTTACGGGATCTTGTAACCACGGCGTTACCCAACCGCCACCTGGAACGGTATAAATGCTTGAAAATGAACCGCCACCAGTAGTAGAACGGTATAAACTACCATAATAAATGGATGAAAACATGTTATTATCGTTGGTGCGGTCAATGAAACACAACATACCATCGCCACCATTGACTTGCGCCCAAGTAGTGCCGTTGGTAGTTCTGTTTGTACCATTGTCTTGGTGACCACTGATAATGGTGTTGGCATTAATACCTGAAAGACCAAAACCATACAACTGAGCATTAGAAATATTGGTGCTGATGTCAGCCCAAGCTGTGCCTGTTGTTGTTATTCTGAAAACACCACCATCGCAAGCCGCATAGATATTTGTACCTGCATATATTAAATCGTGAACATCCGCGTGAACGTAATTAGCTGCTGTATGCGAGGCATCCCAAGCTGAACTTTTTGTCCAAGCTGAACCACCGTTTGTAGATTTCCAAATATTAACCCCACCTGTATATAAAGCATTTTTGTCAGTTGGAGAAACGGCAATTGAAAGGTCGTACCATCCTTGACCATCTTTATCACCTGATGCGCCTGTGTACCAACCCAATGTATTGGTAGTAGTGCCTAAAAACTTCTGTGTAAAAGTAACACCACCATCGATTGAAAGATAAATGCCTTTCAAACCATAAGCCGTTGTACTCGTAGCACCATCATTGGCAACTAAAGCATAAACATAAAGAGGGTCAGCCGCCGTAACGCCTATCGCTACCCGTTGAGCAGCCGTAGAAGGAACAGTTGCGATTTTAGCCCAAGCCACGCCGCCATTCGTAGAGCGCCAAAAACCAACGTTTGTACCATAACCACCAGCAAAAACGACTGAGGGGTTGCCTACTTGGAATTCTAAATCGCGCACACCGGCTGTCATGGTTTGAGTCCATGTAGCACCAGCATCTGTTGAGCGATAAATTCCGGCCCTACCGCCTACAATAATGGTGTTGGTATTAGTCGGATTAATCAAAATTTTTGAAAGCGTTTGACCGCTGCTCAAGTTAAAAACCAAATTAGTAGGTGCCCATGTTGCGCCGCCATCTATTGATTTATAAACACCCAATGTAAAAACATCGGCTGCGTCGCCATCGCCCGTAGCCAAATACATGGTGTTCGTATTCGATGGGTCAATAGCCACATCCGTACAACCTAAAGCTGAAATGGCATCAGAAATAGGTGCCCATGAAGTACCGCCATTGGTTGATTTCCATAAGCCACTCGCTGGTGTACAAGCGAAAAGCGTATTAGGGTCAGTCGGATGAACTCTGATGGCATTCACACGACCGTTGCCACCGTTGGTAGGCGTACTTGTTGGACCCATCAAAGTCCAACTGGCTGCGCGGGTTTGAACTTCTCTGTTTTTTTTAGCAATCGCTCTATACATGCCTTCGCTGATAGCAGTCAAATCGCCATTGGATTCGCTGACACGCGGACCGACGAACTCAGACCAGCGCATAAATTGCACCATGCCTTCCATTTCACGTTCGTATTGCGCTTCAGGAGCCGCTTTACCGTTGGCTTCACGTTGCAATTCACGCTTAAATTCTTTCATTTTTCCAGCATTATCTCTTAAAAATGCTGCTTTGATTTGATTGTAGTTAGCGCCTTGCTCTTTGAGTTCGAGCCAGGTTTGGGCTGTTAGGGTCGAGTTTGCTGTAGCTATTAATACAATAGCCAGCAATAAAACTTTAGCAAATTTTAACATGTAGAATTTGGTTTGATTAATTAAAAAAGTTGGATAAAATTTTTCATTTGAAGTGCAAAGCTTCTTGTTTATTGGGAGGAAGTTGTTCGTTGTAAAATTATTCAAGTGCGAAGTAAAAATAAATAGATAAAATATTCAAATAAAACTTAAATCTTATGATAATTATTACAAGATGTTATACTTATTTAACATTTCATTTAAATATGCGAAATAAAATTAACAGCTTGTTTAAATATGCAAAATATTATTTTTCGTATTTTTCCATTGCCTATTACCCATTACCCATTACCTATGATATGGTAATAGGTCGAAAAAAAAATAATTAAAGTCTAATTTCAACCCTATTTCTTTTTGAAAATCAAATATATTCTTACCTTGTTTGGGTATGATATGAGTTCTTGATTATCGTTTGCCCCCTAACCCCCAAGTGGGAACACTTTGGAAGTAATATTAAATAAGTGCTAAAATAATGAATTAACTCGAGAGCGTTCCCCCTTGGGGGTTAGGGGGAAAACGACAATTAAAGCTTTTGATTTATCGTTTTATTTATCAAATAATTCTTAACTAACATTTTTTAAAAGCTACCTGACTCCTCTTTTGCAGAAAGGACAGCTTCTTTAAATTAAAACCAAACTTCGTTATGAGAAAATTCTTCATTCTCTCTTTTGTCCTCTTTACTCTCTTCAATACTGAGGGGGTCGCTCAAACTAAAAAATCGGTCAGTCAAGACCTACTCAAATCCCTCAAATGGCGCAATGTTGGACCTTTTAGAGGCGGCAGAAGCATTGCCGTAGCGGGTCATGCTGATCAACCGTTGACCTACTACTTTGGAGCAACTGGCGGTGGCGTTTGGAAAACTATTGACGGCGGTATGCGTTGGCTGCCTGTCTCTGATTCGATATTTACATCCTCATCCGTTGGGGCAATTACCGTTGCACCTTCCGACCCCAATGTGATTTATGCAGGCATGGGTGAAACGGATATTCGAGGCAATATCTCAGGCGGCGATGGCATCTATAAATCTACCGATGCCGGTAATTCATGGAGGCATATGGGTTTGAAAAAATCGTGGGGTATAGCGCGTATTGTCGTCAATCCTAAAGATGCCAATTTGGTGTATGTTGCCTCGCTCGGCAATCCTTTTGGTAGAACCAACAAACCAATGAACGCTGAAGAGCGCGGCATCTATCGTTCAACAGACGGCGGTTCGTCTTGGCAACAAATACTCGCACCCGCCAACGATAAAACGGGAGGCATCGAAATCCACATGGATCCGACCAACCCCTCAGTATTATATGCTGGTATGTGGGAATGTTTTCGCAATAACCACATGATGAGTAGTGGCGGCGAAGGTTCAGCTATGTATAAATCAGTAGATGGTGGGAATACTTGGATGAATATCTCTAAGAAACCAGGTTTACCAGTAGGGATATTGGGTAAAATGGGCATTGCTGTTTCGCCGTTCAATGGCAATAGAGTATGGGCTATTATTGAAAATAAAAACGGTGGCTTGTTCCGCAGCGAAGATGCAGGTGAAACATGGACACGCATTAACAATGATAAAAACCTTTGGCAACGCCCTTGGTATTATTGCGAAATTGAAGCAGATCCAAGTAATCATGATGCCTTGTATGTCCTCAACGTCGGGTTTCAATACACCAATGATGGCGGCAAAACATTCAGACAAATACAAGTTGGTCACGGCGATACACACGATATTTGGATTAATCCGAAAAATCCTCAAAATTTCATACTCGGTGATGATGGTGGTGCAGAAGTCACTTATAATCAAGGCAGAACATTCACTGAATTGGATATTCCAACCTCTCAGTTCTACCATATTTCTGTAGATAATGATTTTCCTTATCATCTTTACGGAGCGCAGCAAGACAATTCGTCGATACGTATTTCAAGCCGTAATACAGGTGGTTTTGCAGTAAATGGTAAGGATTGGGAAGTTGTGGCAGGCGGCGAAAGCGGTTATGTGGTGAGTGACCCGACCAATTCAGACATCATTTATGGTGGCAATTATATGGGTCAAATGGACAGAGGCAATGTCAAAACGGGTCAAACTCAAGACGTTTCGCCTAATCCCATTCAATATCTTGGAGATGCAGCGGAAGCGATGAAATACCGTTTTCAATGGACGTATCCGATTGTATTCAGTCCGCATGACCCTAAAGTGATTTACGCCACTTCACAATATGTACACCGTTCGACGGATGGTGGACAGAGTTGGGAAGTCATTTCGCCTGTTTTGACGCGTAATGATACGAACACGACTAAATCAAGCGGCGGGCCCATTACAAAAGACAATACAGGTGCTGAAACCTTCTCTACTATTTTTACTTTCGCAGAGTCTTACATTCAAAAGGGTGTCTTTTGGGCAGGTAGCGACGATGGTTGGATGCATATTTCAATGGATGGTGGGAAAAATTGGTCAAGATCAAATATTCCAGGCTTAGGCGATTGGGCAATGATGAGCATTGTGGAAGCCGGAAGATTTGATGCTGGCACGGCTTACCTCGCCGCCAATCGCTATAAGGTGGATGATACCAAGCCTTATTTATACAAAACAAAAGACTTTGGTAAAACATGGACTAAAATTACTGAGGGGTTGCCTGATAACGCCTTCTGTCGAGTGATTCGCGAAGACCCCAACAAAAAAGGCTTGCTCTACGCAGGTACAGAAATCGGTGTTTTTGTTTCGTTTAATGATGGAGCCAATTGGCAGCCTTTGAATAATAATTTACCTGTTACACCGATTCATGATTTACAAATCCAAGCAAGAGAAAAAGACCTGTGCGTAGCGACTCATGGACGTGCATTTTGGATTTTAGACAATATCGAACCCTTATATCAAATCGTGGACAACCCCTCAGTAGCGGAGAAAAAAGCGCACCTTTTCGCGCCTGAATCTACGTGGCGAGTCGGTGGTACAGCAGCACCGCTTGCTAATGATAATCAATTGGGCGCCAATGCTCCGAATGGTGTAATGGTTAATTACAGCATAAAAGACAAACCGAAAGAGGAACTATTGCTCAAATTCACAAATGAAAAAGGCGATTCTATCATCACTTATTCAAGCGTGAAAGATAAAAAAGGGAAGGCTTTAGAAAATAACAAAGACTTTTATCAAAAGGAAAAAATAGAACGCCCGGGCGTAGCTTCGGCTGAATCGGGCATGAACACCTTTATTTGGGATACTCGCTATCCAGATGCCACCGATACTGAGGGGACGCCTGCGATGATGTGGGCGGGTCAAGTGGTGGGTCCGAAAGTGACACCGGGTAAATACTTCGTGGAACTGATTATTGGTAAAGAATCCTTTGGAAAGCAGCCGTTTGAGATTAAAAAAGATCAAAGAGTAGAAGCAACGGTGGATAATATTGCTGAAAGCGTGAAATTCCAATTGCGTGTACGCGATAAACTCAGCGAAACACATAAAGCTGTCAATGACCTCCGCACCATCCGCAAACAAGTGACTGACTACCTTAGCAATGTGCAAGACTCGACTTTTAAGAGAGACATGGAGACCATTTCGAAGCCCATGTTAGAAAAATTACAAGGCGTAGAAGACGAACTCATTCAGCACAAAGCGAAAGCGTTTCAAGACCTTTTGGCTTTGCCGATTAAATTGAATGATAAGATTGCGGGCTTGGGTTCAGTGGCAGCATCCGCCGATGCGAAGCCCACCAGTCAAGTACAAGAAGCCTATGAAGATTTATCAAAACAAGTGGATGCACAATTGACTAAATTAGCCAAAGTCATTTCAGAAGACATCCCTAAATTCAATCAAAAAGCGGAGAGCTTTAAGACCTCGGCTATTAAGTTGAATGCGGTGGTGAAACCTTGATTTTAGTCATTCAGTAGGAATTTGTCATTCAGTAGGAATTTGTCGTTCAGTAGGAATCAGTGAGAAGGAATTGCTTCCCAATCGATTTCAGAATTTTCATTCAGTTTAATATTATTAGTTTGAGTGTTAGTTTTGGGTTTGCTCAGGGTTTGTAAAATTCTTTTAATTGCGGTTTTCATAACGAGATATATTGTAAGGATTAAAAAAAATTGGGTGATTTCTTATTTTCAAATTTACCTACTTTATTAACGATAAATCAACCCCCTCAGTTTTTTTACCCCAACTTTTTTTACTCCATTTTAACACTCTCCAACTATTAGTTGTTGTATTTTAAATATGCTTAAATAATTGATTATCAATTGTTTAGTTAAAATAAATGCTTAAAAATATACGATACTCAAACCTTTCATCAATCCAAAATAAATTTCACCTCTTTAATATCAAAATCTTCAATCCCTTTTTTGGATTCAATGCATAATTTGCCCACTTCACTCACACCGACAATTTTACCTTGAAAATAAGTACCATCAGGATATTGATAGAGTGCGTCTTCTCCCCAACGGTATAACTTAGAAATATATTCATCATGAATTTTATTGAAATTCCGTGTTTTCAATTGCAAATAACGGTGTTCAATGCTTTGACATATTTTTTCAACAATCTCCATCAAGTCAAAATTTTTTCCTGTTTCGATTTTTAAAGATGTTGCATGAGGTAAATTATGGAAGTGTAATTGATTGATATTCAAACCGATACCAATAATACTGGATTGAATATTCGCACCTGACAATGAATTTTGAATGAGAATGCCAGCTATTTTTTTATCGTTCACATAAATATCATTCGCCCATTTGATAGACACACCCCCAGCTTGCTTCGTCCCTCCTAATGACAATGCTCCGTGCCTCGCAATGACAAATTGAGCAAAAACATCATAAACAGCTAACGAAATGGCTTTATTGAGGTGAAATTGTTCGCGTGGATTGAGAAAAGTAGGCTTTAAAACGATGCTGATAGCTATATTTTGATGCGGTTCGCTTTCCCATTTGTTGCCATATTGCCCACGCCCTGCAGTTTGATGGAATGTAAAAAAGACGACCCCCTCCTGCCACGCTCTGCTCGCAGTGACAATAGTTAAAGCATCATTATGACCATTTTGGAGCCATTCGGCAGCAAGGGCGTTGGTAGAGGAGGCAGATTCAAAGTATTTCAAAACTTTTCCTACAAAAAGGGTGTTTTTAATAGTAATCAATGTCGTTTTATTTTGTAATTTTGCAAAATTTTATTTTTCATTTCAATATTTTAAATTAAGAATTAATTTGAGTACAATACAAGCAGCTATGATGACGCAGGCAGTGCCTGCAGAAATGTTAAACGATGTAATCGTTGACGCTATTCAAGACATCAAAGGTAAAAAAATCGTTAAAATTGACTTGCGAAAATTGCATGACGCACCCACCAATTATTTTATCATCTGTGAAGGCGAATCCAACGTGCAAGTCCGTGCTATCACCGATAGTATTTATCGAAAAGTAAAAGAAGTATATCAGACCACACCTACTCATATTGAAGGTGGTTTACAAAGCACATGGATTGTCATGGATTTTTTCGACACGGTTGTCCATGTATTTTATAAAGACACCCGTTCTTTTTATGAACTCGAAGACTTATGGAGCGATGGTGCTTTGACGGAGTATATAGATGTGTAAGTATATTTAATCAAAATGATTGTTTTAAAATAAAATATGGAAAATAACGAATTAGATAACAAACCACGCAACACCTCAACGGGTGGAGGCTTCGGCTCTTATTGGATATACGGGTTGATTGCGCTGGTGCTCATTGCTTTCAATATTTACAACCTCGGCACCATTGATAAAAAAGAACTCGAATGGGGAGATTTTGCTGAAATGGTTAAGAAAGGCGATGTTCAACGCGTTGTTGTAGTGAATGAAAAGGTGCTGGAGGTGTTTGTTAGGGAAGATAAATTAGCTGAATATAAAATCACTAAAACGAGATACCCCAATCGCCCTCATTATCAAATGGACATCCCTGCAAAGGTTTTTGAAGACAGAGTACAAGCTCTTTACAAAGACAACCCCTCAGTACCGCGCATTTTTGCTGACTACGAAGACCGCATCAACTACCTTCAACCGTTACTCAACTGGCTTTTACTGATTGCTATTTTTGCTGCTCTGTGGATTTTTATTATGCGTCGAGTCGGTGGTGGTCCAGGTGGTCCGGGTGGTCAAATTTTCAATATAGGTCGCTCGAAAGCGCAGATATTTGATAACACGAATGCTAAAGTCAACATCAATTTCTCAGATGTAGCCGGTTTGGACGAAGCGAAGGAAGAAGTCATGGAAGTGGTGGATTTCTTGAAAAATCCAAAGAAATATACAACTTTAGGTGGAAAAATACCCAAAGGCGTTCTGCTTATAGGTGCACCAGGTACGGGTAAAACGCTTTTGGCAAAGGCTGTTGCTGGCGAGGCAGGTGTGCCATTTTTCTCTATTTCAGGTTCTGATTTTGTTGAGATGTTTGTCGGTGTGGGTGCCAGTCGAGTACGGGATTTGTTCCGTCAAGCGCGTGAAAAAGCACCATGCATTATATTTATTGATGAAATTGATGCTATTGGTCGTGCTCGCGGCAAGGGCGCATTTCAAGGTGGTAATGACGAAAGAGAGAACACATTGAACCAATTATTAGTAGAAATGGATGGTTTTCCTACCGATAAAGCGGTTATTTTGATGGCAGCGACCAACCGTTCGGATGTTCTGGATAGTGCATTGATGCGCCCAGGACGTTTTGACCGTCAGATAGGCATTGATTTACCAGATTTGAATGGTCGTGAACAAATTTTCAATGTGCATTTACGCCATATCAAAACAACGGAAGATGTCAACCCCTCAATATTGGCTGAAATGACACCCGGTTTTGCAGGTGCTGACATCGCTAATATCTGCAATGAAGCGGCTCTTATCGCTGCTCGCCGCAATAAAACGGGCGTTGATATGGATGATTTTAACTACTCACTTGATAAAGTGATTGGTGGATTGGAGCGTAAAAGCAAAATCATTGCGCCCGCTGAAAAAGAAATCATTGCTTATCATGAAGCTGGTCACGCTATTTGCGGTTGGTTTCTGGAACATGCCATGCCTTTGGTGAAAGTGACGATTGTTCCGCGCGGCATTGGTACGCTGGGTTATGCTCAATATTTACCGAAAGACGAATACATTACGCGGACTGAAGCTATCCTTGATCGTATGTGTATGACAATGGGTGGACGCGCTGCCGAAAGCATTATTTTTGATAAAATTTCGACTGGTGCACAAAGCGACCTTGATCAAGTAACGCGCATGGCTTATGCGATGGTAGCAGTATATGGTATGAATGAAAAAGTCGGCAACGTCTCGTATTATGGTATGATGAACGATAGTTTCAATCGCCCATATTCTGATGATACAGCAACACTGATGGATAATGAAGTCCGTAAACTCGCTGATTCAGCTTATGCAAGAGCTAAAGTACTTTTAGCAGAACACCGTCATGCATTAGAAACCGTCGCCCAGCATTTACTTGAAAAAGAAGTGCTTTTAAAATCTGACCTTGAAAAATTGATTGGCAAACGCCCTTTCGGTGAGCCTTCAGTGATAGATGCGAACGCCGCTATTTTAGGCGATGGTCGTGCGCCGCAGGTTTCGCCTTTGGGTTGATTTATTTGAATCAGGATTGATTGGATTTAAAAGATGTTTAAAGATTCGCAAGCGGTATTGCTCAATCCTTAAACATCTTTTAAATCCAATCAATCCTAATTCAAATTACCCCCAACTCTTTCCCCACCTTCGTAAATGCCTCCACAGCCCTTTTCAAATGTTCTTTTGAATGCCCTGCCGATACTTGCACCCTTATCCGAGCTTTACCTTTGGGCACAACGGGAAAAAAGAAACCGATGACATAAATGCCTTCATCGAGTAACCGCTTCGCCATTTCTTGAGCGAGTTTTGCATCGTACAGCATGACGGGCACTATCGGATGCGTTCCTTTTATAATGTCAAAACCGGCATTTTTCATTTCACGACGGAAGTATTTAGTGTTACTTTCGAGCTTATCCCGCAGCTTGGTTGACCCCCTCAGTATTTCGAGCACTTTGAGGCTGGCACCCACTATGCTTGGTGCTAAAGTATTTGAAAACAAATATGGACGAGACCTTTGTCGTAAAATATCTACTATCTCTTTCCTTGCGGCAGTGAAGCCACCTGATGCGCCCCCGAGTGCTTTGCCGAATGTGCCTGTTACGATGTCAACGCGGCTTATACAATCATGCAATTCATGGGTGCCTCTACCCGTTTTACCCATAAAACCCGTTGAATGACATTCATCAATCATCACCATGGCATCATATTTATCTGCCAAATCGCATATTTTACCTGTCTGAGCAATGACGCCATCCATTGAAAAAACACCATCACTCACGATGAGTATACGTCGAGCAGACCCCTTAGTAGCGGCTATCAATTGGGCTTCCAAATCTCCCATATCGTTATTTTTATATCTATAACGCTTTGCTTTACAGAGCCTTATGCCATCAATAATGCTGGCGTGATTGAGTTCATCGCTGATAATAGCATCTTCTTCACCGAGCAAAGGTTCAAAAATGCCACCATTGGCATCAAAAGCAGCGGCATATAAAATAGCATCTTCCATGCCCACAAACGCTGCAATTTCTTTTTCTAATTGTTTGTGAATATCTTGAGTGCCACAAATAAAGCGCACGCTCGATAAACCAAAACCATGAGTATCAATCGTTTTTTTAGCAGCTTTGATAACGTCTTTATGGCTCGACAATCCGAGATAATTATTGGCGCAAAAGTTCAAAACTTCCTTACCATTGGCTTGTATTTCAGCGGCTTGCGGGGAAGTGATGATGCGTTCTTGCTTATATAATCCTGCTTCTTTGATGTCTTCAAGTTCTTTTTGAATTTGTTGTTTTATATTGCCGTACATGAATTTGTTTGTTTTATGATTAATGATGTACTGCAGAACTCCAGTTCCGCCTTAATCGTATTGCGGAACTCCAGTTCCGCTTAGTTAAGTGAATGCGGAACTGGAGTTCCGCGATATGAAAGCAGTTCTGCACTACGCTTTTTCAGGGGCATATTTTTTCTTTAAATGCAAAATCATATCCGCTGTCATTTTAGGTAAATCGTATTTGGGTTTCCATTTCCAATCATGGTGGGCTTGCGAATCGTTGACACTTTCGGGCCAAGTGATAGCAATATCTTGACGGAAATCAGGTTTATAAATGATTTTAAACTGAGGGATATGTTTTTGAATTTCTGTAGCAATTTCATGCGGTGAAAAACTCATGCCTTGAAGATTATAACTGTTGCGAATAGAAATTTTATCAGAAGGGGCTTCCATCAATTGCAAAGTAGCGTGTATAGCATCGTCCATATACATCATGGGTAGGCGCGTATTTTCTGATAAAAAACATTCAAAAAGCTCATTTTTTACCGCTTTATGAAAAATATCAACCGCATAATCTGTCGTGCCGCCGCCTGGATTGCTTTGATAACCAATAATGCCCGGATAACGCAACGACCGCACATCCACATCGTACCGTTTAAAATAATAACTACACCAGTTTTCACCCGCCGCTTTGCTCATACCATACACCGTTTCAGGCGACCGAATGGTGTCTTGAGGCGTATTAATTCGAGGTGTATTCGAACCAAAAACGGCAATAGTAGAAGGGAAAAATACTTTTTTGAGCTTGTGCACACGGGCTGCTTCCAAGACATTGAATAGGCAATCCATGTTCACATCCCATGTTTTCAAGGGAT
>JAYUUR010000207.1:0-4847 GCA_043754475.1 Saprospiraceae bacterium
CGCAATATTATCTACATTATACCCGATTCCAGACTTTTTTCAAGGTTACTCACAACCGTACAATACTAAAACCTGAGGTTTCAAGTCAAAACCTGAGGTTTTAAGTCAAAACCTGAGGTTTTAAGTCAAAACCTGAGGTTTTAAGACAAAACCTGAGGTTTTAAGACAAAACCTGAGGTTTTAAGACAAAACCTGAGGATTTAAGCCAAATCCTGAGGATTTAAGCCAAATCCTGAGGATTTAAGCCAAATCCCGAGGTTTCAAGTCAAATCCTGAGGTTTCAAGCCAAATCCTGAGGTTTCAAGCCAAATCCTGAGGTTTCAAGCCAAATCCTGAGGTTTTAAGACAAAACCTGAGGTTTATAAATGGACGATGCTTGAGGAATTTGTATAAAGGAAATACTGAGGGGTATGATTTTCAAGATTTTCAAACGTGTCCTTAAAAAGATAAGGTAAAATCCATTCTTGCTTAAATTGATAATCTAATTTTGCTTTGCCTTTATAGTGTTTCTCTAATTGTTCACTATCAAACCAAAGAAACATTTTCGTACTATCATAAAAGTGCTTACTAACTTCAACTTTAAAAAGCGCAACCGAAGTTTCAGAATTCTTATCAGATAAATCCAAAGGAATTTCTTGCGGTTCTTCAATATCTGAATTATCCACATTAAAGAATTCTAAAAATTTCTTTTTAAAGCTGACTGACTCATGCCGCCCATTTATAGCATTACTTTTCCAAGTAAAGAAGTCAATTTCTGTAGTGTCTCCTTTCAAAAAAAGGAATTTATTAGAATTCGTTTCTTTATATGTGACTATAGTAAAAGTGATATGAGACATATATTTGTTTTATTTAGAATTTTACTTTGCTGCATCTAATGTTATCTATTACAAAGATAGTACAACTTCAGCTATTCCTGTATGTCTTACGATTGCTCCCCGCTCGCACCTATCTCTCCCAAACTAACCCACAAATCTACCCCTGAAAAACGGGATTGCTCATTCGCAGTCTCCTACTGCGGATGCCTATTTTGAGGTCTCATGACCCCTCAGTATTCCTGCTTTTATGAGTTAAAGCTATACAGATTTGTGTCTTCTCTTAACAGGGTTAAGTCAAATCTGTACAGAAAAAGCTTAAACCTGTATAGCTTAGAGTCAAAGCTGTACAGGAAAAGCTAAACCTATACAGCTTAGAGCCAAAGCTATTCAGAAAAAGCTAAACATATACAGGTTAGAGTTAAAGCTGTACAGAAAAAGCCAAACCCGTACAGCTTAGAGCCAAAGTTGTATAGGAAAAGTCAAACCTATACAGCTTAGAGCCACAGCTATACAGAAAAGTCTAAACCTGTATAGCTTAGAGCCAAAGATATACAGAAAAGTCTAAACCTGTAAAGCTTAGAGTCAAAGCTGTACAGAAAAAGCTTAACCTGTAAAGCTTAGAGTCAAAGCTGTACAGAAAAAGTCTAAACCTGTACAGCTTAGAGACAAACCTGTATAGAAAAAGCCATTTCAATCGTCAATACCTCCTTTTTTGCTTAAAAAGATAGTGCTTATCCTCAATTTAACCTTTCAAGAAATTTATCACCCATCAATTAAAAAATACTGAGGGGGCATCTATCAAAGACAGATACCCCCTCAGTATTTTTCAAGATTTTAGGAAAAATTATTTTTGAATTTCATTTACTCACGATTATTCCTTTCGAAAAGTCTTGTAGTAATGCAATCATCAGGAGCTTAAAACATAAATTACAAAGACTAATTTATACGGTAGGTTGTTTATTGAATTTTGGATAACGTATGGCTTCCCATTCTTTAATGGTAAAAGAAGTCATTTCTAAAATCAATTTAGAGGATAAAGACTCAGGTAAACAAGCTATTACATCCGCGACCATTTTATTAACAGCCAAAGTAGGATTTTTATTAAAAATAAAAGCCACTTTCTGTGAAACGGTATGTTTCAACGCAATTTTATATTTACGAGGAAAAAGCAATTCATCAGGGGTGTTTTCCAAAAAATGAATGACTTCATGTAAATATGATAGGGAGTTATCTTTTAAAATATTTTCAACGCTTGAGTAATTTTTCATTATTTAGATTTTAATTTAAGTTCAAAATAATCATAAATTTTACTGGGAGAATAGGTTTCTGATTTTTCCCCAATAAATCCGATTAATTGAAAATTAGTATCAATAGTGAGAATATGCCTTTGAAATATTAAGTTATATAACCTTTTTCTCTTCTCGTCAACGGGGCTGATTTCAATAATACAATCAGGATGTTGTTCAAAAAATACATAAACTATCTTAGCTATAGTTTGCATAACAAGAGCCACATCATAATTGTTCGTTATTATCGAATCGTTAAGTTGACCCCTATGCCAATCCCCGAAACCGAGGTTGTAGCGACTATTACCAACATCGGAAAATATGACAATTTTTATGACTTTACCTTGCCTTCCTTCGCTCTCAAAAAAAAATTGTTTATTGCTTTTGGTTGGTATAAAGTGGTAATGTTTGTTAATCATTTTTGCTTTCTCAAAGTATTTTATCAATAAGTCGGTTTTCATTTATCAACAAAAATAGGTTTTTTAGTTGAGAAATAAAGCTTCAAATCAAGCAAAATTTTTTCCTTTTAAGAAATTTATTACCCATCAATTAAAAAATACTGAGGGGGCATCTATCAAAGACAGACACCCCCTCAGTATTTCCTCATATTTTTAGAGAAATTTTATTTTTTAAATTTCAATTTACCAACTTCTGTTCCTACTCGAACGCCTTGTTCAACGCCTTTCGCAATCGCTTCGCGGAAGTGAATACCACCATACAGACGAGAGATAGCGGCTTCTGCTGCCATATCATTGAACGAACGGAAAGTACGCGGAGTGCCGTCAATATCAGTGCGCTTTTCATGCGTTTTGTCCGTAAATTCGTAGGGACTGCCAAACAAATCCGTCAATATTTTCGAGGCAGCACCACTGGCTACGGAGTGACCTGATGTGTATTCCGGAAACGGCGGCGTGGTAAGCAATGACACCCAATTGGCATCTATTCTACTCCGAATATAGGAAATCGGGCGCACATAATTGTGCTGATATTTGCATTTCCAACAAGAGACAAAAGCATCCGAAACGCCGATACCGACCTTTGCATACGCCTCAACCGCTTTAGCCAAATTCCAATTTTCTTTTTGTATCACCTGAGTTGCTATTGCCACTAAGTGACCCGGCGGAGTGCCCGGTTCACCTGGATCATCGCTCCAATATTTAGCAATCAGCTTTTGTTCAGGCGTGGCATTTATGCCTACTGAATAAGTCTCTTGCGCTTGCATCATAAAAGTTGAGTTGACATCTTCGGAGAATGGAGCGGGTGCATCAGGTTGTGTATTTTCAGCGCATTGAGGTATAAATGTGCGATTATTGCCCCAAAAAGGCTGCAAAGCTCTTTGAAATGCAGGGAATGTAGATACCCACATGCCATTACCTGTAGGTGGCGTATATGTAGCAGGGAAATTTTTACTATAGCCTTCATGTCCACCATCCGTTTTTGACCATTCAAAAATGGCTTTGGCAACTGTCAAGCCCCATTCTTTTGAGCGGGTTATAATGTCTTGACCGACACCCACTTTGAGCCTATCCAAACTTTCAGTTTCCAATTTGACTATGGCTGTCAGTTGGTCGGCTGGTGCTGTAGGGTAAAGATTAAGTGCCATGTAAGACATAGCGGCATTGGTAGCAATAGACCAATTGTATTCCTGCGATAAATCAGGGGCAGCAATAACAGGCATTTGAGTGAGTTGAGTTGCCAACGATTGATATTGCGGCATACCAGGCACAACCGTTTCGTAGAGCGTCACCCCTACATAGCCGAATGCGCGAGCAGCAACGGGCGGCGTATAACCAGCCGTCTTTTTTGTTAATGTCCGAAACATATCTGCCCAATCATTAGCGACTTGCGCACCGTAATATTCTGTAGGTTTGCTTACAAATAGTTGTTCATCTTTTCTACAAGATGATATTAATAGTGTTGTAAGCAAAAAGATGATAAATGGGCGTTTGGTGTTGAGTTGTTTCATTTTATTTAATTTTTATAGAAATATGAAATATGATTCAATATATAAAAATAATGAAAAATCAAAATGTATTCCAAAGAACCATGAATTTCAAATTTGTATAATATTTTCTGTTTTTGCAACATTAAATATAGCCCTTTGCTTGTAAATTAAACAATTCAGCATATTTTCCGCCTTTTTCAATCAATTCGGCATGGGTGCCCAATTCCAATTTTTGACCATTTTCAAGGAATAAAATCCTATCCGCCATCCGCACAGTTGAGAAACGATGAGAAATTAAAACCGCCGTTTTACCTTTTGTCAATTCTGCAAATCGAAGAAAAACATCGTGTTCAGCCCTTGCATCTAAAGCGGCTGTCGGTTCGTCGAGTATCAACAATTGAGCGTCGCGCATATAAGCCCGCGCGAGGGCAATTTTCTGCCATTGACCACCTGATAAATCTACACCGTTACCGAACCGTTTTCCAAGCATCTGTTCGTATTTAGCTGGCAAATTATCTACAACTGTATCAGCAAGGCTTTTTTGAGCAGCAGTTTCGATGCGCGGTTGTTCGGTGCGTTTATCAATTTTACCGATGGCAATATTTTCAGAAGCAATCATTTGAAAACGAATAAAATCTTGAAAAATAATGCTCACCATCTCGCGCAATTGCTGAGGGTCATATTCACTGAGGGGTACGCCGTCAAGCTTAATGACCCCCTCAGTCGGTTCGTACAAACGGGCTAAAAGTTTGACAATCGTGGTTTTCCCTGCGCCATTTTCACCGACTAACGCTAATTTTT
>JAYUUR010000208.1:0-14784 GCA_043754475.1 Saprospiraceae bacterium
CCGTAATGGCGAATGCGATGCCCGTTTGGATACCTTTAGATTTCAAATCTTGATTTTTTTGTATTAATCCAACACCAAACATCACCAAAGGTGTGCCGATACTGAGGGGGGCAGCCGCATCGCTGATAAATTGATTGAATCGATTATCAGATGGATTTTGATATTTATTCAAATCTTTAAGTATTTGATAATCAATGTTTTGTGAAGGTAAAATTGTTGAATTTAATAAAAAAAGTAGGCTGAGTAAAATGGTCTTTTTCATCAATAAATGTTAAATTTTTAAAAAGTACGAAAATAATCGTAGATAAATTTGGAAATACGACACATATCGTACTATATTTGTCGTACAATAATTTTACTGAGTAAAAATAGTTTTAAAATTATAGAAATTAATAATGAAATTTATCAAACCTACCGAAGCAGAATTAGAAATCCTCCATATCCTATGGGCAAATGGAGCGAGTAGTGTGCGCTTCGTGAATGAAAAGTTGTGCGAAAATCGAGAAGTCGGCTACACCACCACGCTCAAAATGATGCAGATGATGTACGACAAAAAGCTCTTGAGCCGCGACGATAGCACCCGCTCGCACGTGTATGAAGCCATTTATAAGCAGGAAGAAACGCAACAGCAATTGCTCGACCAATTCGTCAATACGGCATTCAAAGGCTCGGCTATGCAGCTCGTGATGCAAGCCCTCGGCAACCACAATGCAACGGGCGAAGAGTTGGAGGAAATAAAAGCGTTGATTAAGCAGATTGAAGGTAAATGATGGACGTTATCCCCCCAACCCCCGCAGGGGGAGCCGTTTGGAATAAAATAAAACGATGACATTTTTAAAATTTATTGAAATAGTTAGTAGAATTAAAAAACAAATTTTTAAATACTTCCAAATGGCTCCCCCTTGGGGGTTGGGGGGAAGTACCAAATAATCTAAATCATTGAAAATGAACTGGTTACAAAATATTCTCCCCGATAATTTGCAATATGCCTTAGGCTGGACGGTGGTTCATTCCCTTTGGCAAGGCATCGTCATCGCCTCCATCATGGCTATCATTTTGATGAGTGCAAAAAGCCTTTCAGCCAATGCGCGATATTGGATTGCCAATGGGTCGTTGCTCCTGATGCTGGTATCTTCGGCAGGCACTTTTGCTTGGATGACGCAAAGTATATCCGCTGAACAAAACGGTCTATTATCGCTATCGCAAAATACCGATTTACTGATGGGGGGCAATGATTTATCACAATGGGTTGATAATCAAGGATTTATCTATACTATTTTATCCTTTTTCAATGAACACATTTCTTTAATTGTTATTATTTGGCTCATCGGCGTTTTGTTTTTCACACTCCGATTGATGGGTGGATTGATGTACATCGAAATATTGAAAAATCGACATTTGACACCCCTCAGTATAGAGTGGCAATCACGGATGAATTTGTATAAAAATAGGCTCAAAATCCAAAGAGCAGTCGAACTCTGCGAATCCGCCTTAGTAGCCGTGCCGATGGTGATTGGTTGGCTCAAACCAATCATTCTGCTACCGATTGGCACCGTCAATAATATGAGCCCTGCACAAGTAGAAGCCATTTTAGCACATGAATTGGCGCATATCAGTGGGCGTGACTACATTCTTAATATCATCCAAACCATCGTCGAAATTCTATTTTATTATCACCCTACCGTGTGGTGGATTTCAGCCAATATCCGCGCCGAGCGTGAAAATCGCTGCGATGATATAGCCGTTCGCCTTTGCGGCAACTCCCTCACTTATGCCAAAGCCTTGCTCGCCTTGCAGGAAATGCAGCATCAAAACATTCGCACTTACGGATTAGCCATGACTTTTGCGGGTCAACGCAAAGGATTTTTATTAAAACGTATAAAAAGAATTCTTAACCAGCCACAAAATCGTTCGAATATCATGGAAAAATTTGCAGCTACAGGTTTGCTTTTGGCAGTGGTCGCCACCTTGTCATTCAGCAATTACAACCACCAACCCGACACTATATCACCAAATAATTCGCTCATTTCGACTGAATCATTTATTCCCGAAATGGCAGCCGTACTCAACGACACCACGCCCAAACGCCAAGGTGAACTCACCATAAAGCATGAGGATAACGGCAAATCAGTGGAAATGAAAATGAAAGACGGAAAAATCACCAATCTCAAAATCGACGGAAAGGATATTCCTAAAGAAGATTTTGAGAAATATGAAGACGTGACCGAGGATTTGATAGACAATTTACCTGTTCCACCGCCAGCACCACCTGCGCCGCCTACACCGCCTGCGCCACCTTCTTTCAATGTGCCGCCAGCACCACCAGCACCACCTGCGCCACCTTCTTTCGGGACGCCGCCTCAACCACCTATGCCACCAAAGCCGCCTGCACCGCCTGCGCCACCACGTTGGGGCATCAGGAAGGAAAAAGATACGCAAGGCAATATTATTTTGAGGATGGAAAAAGGCGATGGAAAAATGTCTGAAATAAAAATTACGCCCGATAAAGAGGTGTATATTGATGGTAAAAAAGCAGAAGACGGTCAAAAGTTGCCTTTTCAATTCGATAATAATGAAGATGTACTTGGGTTATTAGGCAATTTAAATTATAAAATGCCTAATCTTGAATTGCTTAAAGAAGGTGAAGGCAAGTTTTTCGATTTTGAAAATTTGGATGAAAACATAATTATCAAAATTGATCCTAAAATTAAAAGCCAAATGAGATTATTTCAAGACAGCAAAACTTGGGACAATCAATCTCAACGCATTGCGGAGAACTGGCGGTTGCATGGTCAAAAGTTGAAAAAGGAAGCTGAAAAAATGCATCTTGATGGCGAACGATTGTCTAAACAATTTCTAAAAAATCAAGCGGAATGGAAATTCAAAGCAGAAGAAATGGCAAGAGAACAACTCCGCAATTTCGACAATCAGAAGCACTTTTTCAAAGCTGATGGCGATGGCAATTTCATTTGGCATCAAGGACCCAAATCCGCTATCGAACGAGAATTAGACCGCGATGGTTTTATTAAAAATAGTAAAAAAGCCTATAAAATAGAGCTAAATGAAAAGGATTTGAAGATAAATGGTAAAGAAATGCCAAAAGAAATGCACGAAAAATACCTCCGCATTTATACCGAAAGCTCAGGTTCAAAACCGAGCAAAAAAGGTAAATTCAGCATAACAATTGAAGAGGAAGACTAATATTCAACCAAAATCTCTACTTTTGCAAGCACAAACAGCCTAAGCCTTATGAATATCGATCAAATTCTCACCGTTACTTTCACCCTTTTCATGGGCATTTCAATCAATTTAATAGTGATTTACTTTGTTATTCTCTTATTGAATCCTATAGAAAAGCTATTGGGTAGGGGAGGATTATTGGTCGTTCGCAAATTTATGGGTGTTATTTTATTGGCTATTGCCGTTAAAATATTCAAGGCAAATTTATCTTTTTAAAAAATTAAAATTAAAAAAAATGTTGCGTTACCGATTTATCCTATTGCTCGCTTTCAGTAGTTGGGCAACCCTTCAAAATGCTCAAACCATACGCACAATCAAGCCCGTTCTCGAACTACAAATGCCTGAAGGCAGCGGCTCTAACGGTGCCAGCGTAGCATGGCATGTCGAACAGAAAAAATATTATGCCGCTTTTGCAGGCAATGCCGATTTTCCATTGACAGTGTTTGATAAAACAGGTAAACGTTTATCAAGTGAAGGTTTGACCACCGGTTTTGATGTACGCGGCTTATGGTTTGACCCTACTGAAAAAGGTATATTTGGCAATGCTTATGGCGAATTAGGGTGGTTCATGCTCAATTTGAATGAAAGTGGCATACCCGTAGCCTCCGATAATGTTATCGCTGAAATGATACAGCCAGATAATAATTCAGTCGGTTTTTTATCTACTTGTAAAGATGCTATTTGTTTTTTAAGTGGTCAAGAAGTCAAAATTTATAAAAATCAAGAAGAGGTGATGGATGACAACGTGCGTCTATACGCTGGCCTATCCAAAAAACTGAAAGTTGTCAAAGAAGATGATGATACGGATAAATACAATATGCCCGAAAACTATAACTCAAATGTGGCTGTTTGTACAGAACTTCCCAAAGCCGAATTTGGCTTGCTCAATGTTTCGGAAAAACAAATCGAACTCTACGATAAAAACACAGGTTTGATGACCCAAATCCTTAAACTGCCGACTGATGCACCTGCTAATAATATGTTCAATTTCTCTTTTGCTAATGGTATTTATTGGCTTTTTGATAAAGAAAAAAGAAAATGGATGGGGTATAAATAATTTTAAATATTAAAAATAAATGATTGATAAAAACGCAGTAGAAAACGCCCTAATTATTTTCATTAAAAACCCACAGTTGGGTAAAGTCAAAACGCGTTTAGCCAAAACGATAGGTGATGAAAAAGCCTTAGAAATTTATCTTGAATTGTCAAAAATTACGCGTGAAAATTGCCAAATATTATCGCAAAAAACGCAACTACTGAGGGGTCAATCAACTATTCAGCCCTATGTTTTTTACAGCGATTTTATCAATAAAAATGATGATTGGTCGAATGATATTTTTGAAAAATCGGTACAATCCGGCGATGATTTAGGCGATAGAATGTTGAATGCCTTTGCATCAATTTTAAAAAATCATGAGAAGGCGTGCATCATCGGCAGCGATTGCCCGACCCTTTCGGTAGCGATTTTGGAATCGGCTTTTGAAGCATTGGATAACCATGATTTTGTCGTTGGTCCTTCCACAGATGGTGGGTATTATTTATTGGGTATGAATGCACCACAGTATTTATCCGATAACAAATCCGAAATCCGAAATCCGAAATCCGAAATCGAACCCCCTCAGTATTTATTCGAAAATATGGTCTGGAGCACTGAAAATGTGCTATCCGAAACCCTCAAAAGAATAAAAAAACAGGATAAAACCGTCGCGCTTTTACCTGAATTGACAGACGTGGATGAGGAAAAAGATTGGCTCAATTATTTAAAAATGTTAAGTTGCAAGTAATGAGTATTCTACAATTGAATATTAAATACAATTCATAAACAATTGACTATCAATTATTTAAATTTTTATTGAAATAAAAATTGGATTAAATTTCAAGAACCCAAACAGACAGTTTAACTTTGCGCCCTTTAAAGCCGATGGCTATAAAAACTATACAATCCATCATCCGTCTAAATCTATCGTTCATGTCTGGTATAAAACTTTTCTCTGGCACTTGCTCCCATTATCTTGCTGAAAAAATCGCTTACGAATACGACCAAAAACTGGGCGATATGACTGTTTCTAAATTCAGCGACGGTGAAATGCAGCCGGTCATCAATGAAAGCGTACGCGGTGAGTACGTTTTTTTTATTCAATCGACATTTGCCCCTGCTGATAATTTGCTTGAATTATTGTTGCTCATCGATGCTGCTAAAAGAGCTTCTGCGGGCTATATCACAGCCGTTATTCCGTACTATGGCTATGCGCGTCAAGATAGAAAAGACAAGCCACGCGTGCCGATTTCTGCCAAATTAATAGCCAATATGATAGAAGCGGCGGGCGTCAATCGCCTCATGACAATGGATTTTCACGCCGACCAATTGCAAGGCTTTTTTGATATTCCCGTTGACCATTTGAAAAGCGAGCCGATATTTTCTCAATATATAAAAGATAATATTGACCTCAGTAATGTTTTGTTTGCTTCTCCAGATGTTGGAGGAGTCAAACGAGCCCGTAATTTTGCGCGTATCTTAGAAAGAGACTTTGTCACTTGTTCAAAATATCGTAAAAAAGCGAATGAAATAGCTGAAATGAACGTCATCGGTGATGTTGAAGGTATGGATGTGATTCTCGTAGATGACTTGGTTGATACGGCAGGTACGCTTTGCAAAGCAGCAGAAGTCATTATGAATAAAGGTGCTAAAAGCGTGAGAGCAATGGCAACACATGCCGTTTTAAGTGGGAAAGCCTACGAAAACATCGAAAACTCTATGCTTACAGAAGTTATCGTTTGCGATACAATTCCTTTACAAAAGCAATCATCTAAAATAAAAGTGATTTCTACAGCCAAACTTTTTGCCCGCGCTATCCGAAATACCCATGAAAACCGTTCGATTGAAGCCTTATTTGACATGTAAAGATATATTAGCAATTTCCGCTTTGGTATTTTTGTCATTCAGAAGGAATCTCTATTTCGCTTTGAAATATTTAAAGTTAAAATTGCCTTTATTTAAAAAAAATAGCACAAAGAAATTCCTTCTGAATGACAAAAAACGACCCCTTGTAATGAAGGGTGGTTTTTTGTTTTTATAAAGACTCAATTAAAACCTCCACTCGCCGATTTAAAGCACGTCCCCCCTCAGTATTAAAATAGTATTTTTCATTCTGATTTAGAAAAATTGTATGATTTGAAATTGAAGAGCTCTTATTAAAACAGCATTTTCACTATTTTATTTTAGAGGTCAATACTTTCCAAAAAATACCCCAATCCTTCCAAACATCATAATCCTTAGCATATAAAAAATTGAGTCGCTCAATGGTTTTGTCATGAATGTCTTTAAAATATAAGGCATCTTTTGGAGAAAAAACGCCTTTCTTCAAAATTGGCAAATGAGGAGTATTATACTGAGGGGTAGGAGCGTATCCAATCCACGTTTTATTGCCTATCAAAACAGGTATCCAGTTTTTTAAAATAAGGGTAAAATTTTTCATTAAAAACAAAAAAACAGGACTTAACACAAGCAAAATGAAGCATAAAATAATATCCAAAACTCGCTTATTGCGCCGATTGAAAGTAGAGGCTATTTTGAATTGTGTTTCGATGGAGTAGAGTTCGCCGCTTGTGTTTTTACTGCTGCTGCCGATGATGGTATTGCTTTTTTCAGGCAATATTTTATAATCAATAGAAGTACCTAAAAGCTCCATCCACGCTATAATCACTTGATTACCAACATCTTGTGAACAAAATATAATTTCTTCAACGCTATAAATTTCTACAATTTTGTTTAAATCCATCACACTACCGAGATAAGTTTGATAGTCATCAGTTGGAGCAGGGCTGACGATGCCGATGATATTTTTCACCACTTGCGCTTGTGCGAGGAGCATTTTCGCCCGCTCTGTTTCCGTAACCGAGCCGACGATGATGAGATTTTTGACCCCCTCAGTACCCAGCCTTAAATTCTTATTTTTGATAAAATGAATGATAAATCTTGAACTGATAATGCTTAATGCTGTCCAAACTGCACCCAAAATAATGAGCATCCGAGACGACCGTAAACTCAAATCCAAGAAGCCATAAACAGCCGAAAGCATGACTGTACCCACGACTACCCCCCTCAGTATTCGGCGCATCGAAGCAGGTTTATCATAGCCGCCACTGAAATAAATGCTTGATAACCAAATAATTATGTAGATAGGAATATTGAAATATAAAAAAACAGGCTTAATATAATCGGGGTCTTTAAAATAATAAATGGACCAAAAGTCTTTTAAAAAATAAAGCCCAATAAAAATCAAAACAGCATCAATAATGGGTAAATTGATTTTTTTAAATGCACTTGACAGCAATGTCAAACCTGCCCGAAACCAAACGGCGGCTTGCATCAAGGCAATAAACAAAGTTGCTTTTTGACCTTGAAAATGCTTTTTGGCAAATATTATCATCGCTCCATAAAAGACACGCACATAGTTGAGGCTGCCTTTTTTAGTAGATTCACCTTTGTAGTGAATAATGGTCGTATCTGCTAAATAATAATTCTTAAAACCTTGATTCACAATGCGATAGGATAAATCAATGTCTTCGCCATACATAAAAAACGCCTCATCCAGCCAACCAATTTTATCCAAAACTGACCTTCTCAACAGCATAAACGAACCGACCAACACCTCACATTCATGCGTTTGGTCCTTGCTCAAATGCCCTAAATAATAGCCATTAAAAATTGGTGATTTTGGGAACAAAGCCGCTAAACCAAACGACTTACAAAAGGCGACCCAGGGCGAAGGGAAGCCCCGTTTAGACTCAGGGAGAAACGCTCCACTGCCATCAATCGTTTTCACACCCAAGCCACCCCCCTCAGTATGAGCGTCCATAAACGCCACGCATTTATGAAAAGTATCTTCCGACACAACGGTATCAGGGTTCAGTAACAAAATATATTCACCTCTTGATTGAGCAATTGCTTGATTATTAGCTTTTGAAAATCCAACATTTTGTTTATTTTCAATCAATTTTACAGAAGAAAAACGGTCACGCACCATCGCCACAGAATCGTCCGTCGAGTTATTATCCACGACCCACGTTTCTACCGCCAAGCCTTCGGAAGCGCGCTGCACAGAAAGCAATGCCTGCTCCAAAAAATATTTGACATTATAATTAACAATGATAACCGAGAGTTTCATGGAGCAAAAATAAAAAGAAAAGCGACCCCTCAGTAAAGAAGTCGCTTTTTTAAAATGGATGTATATTTTTTAAGAAAATTTGGATTCTATATTTATTCAAAAATCTCCCTCACTTTTATTTCAAAACCTTCAACAACTTTAGATTGCAATAAATCATCTATATTTAAAACATTAAGCCTAACTAATTCATTGTCAATGTTTTCGTACTGCGTCACGGTTTTTTTTTCAGGATGAATGAGCCAATATTCCCTCACGCCAGAAGTCTCATAAATATATCTTCTATAGCTTATTTCATTTTTAGAATTGCCCGGCGATATAATTTCAATGATAAAATCGGGTACACCTTCTATGTTTTTAGCACCAATAATTTCCAAACGATTTTTATTAATAAATAAAATATCGGGCTGAAAGGTATCATGCGGTGTAAAAACCGTATCCATTGGTGCTGTAAACATTTCACCACATTTATTTTTTTCAATAAATGTATCTAATCGGGTCGAAAGTTTACGAGAAATTCGCTGATGTAGAGGAGTTGGAGTTGGCATAAAAATTATTTTTCCGTTGTGTAGCTCATAGTTACCGCTATCGGGCGGTGTTAGACGCGCGTAGTCGGCATAGGTTAATAATTTGGGTGTCGGGATTCGTACTTTTTTACCTTCAAGTAATACAGTCATATCTTTTATTTTTTACAAAAATAATCATTTCAACTTCAAATATCAATCTATTTCGTTACAATATAATCATGCTGACTGATAATATCCTTTGCCCGTTCTTTCATATTTTCGGAAGCGAGCATGAGTAACTCCTCATCGGTTGGGAATTGTTTAGGGCTACCACCCAAACGGCGAAGCGTTTCCTTAGTGAGTGCTCGACGGTCACCTTCAAAACGGATAGCTGAATTGGTGAAAACAGCATTCGATTCGATGGGTTTGCTCAACACTTTTTCCTGTGTGCGATTGTCGTAATATTCGAGATAACCCATGACCCGCGCCTCTTTAATTTGGCGTGCTTCAAAGACATCAGCCCGCACTTTTTTATACTTTTTTACCTTGATTTCTACACCCACCGTATCTCTTTTTATTTTACCTTTCTCATCATACGCTGTTTCATAACCATCTTCAACTTCCGCTTCTTCGATGTGCTGATTGCGGTCGTTTTGCTCAGGAGAGACTTCAATACGGGTTACTTTTGTTACAATATCGTATTCATAACGCAGGCTTTCATCTTTATTTGTATGATATTTGACCCATTTACTGTTCAAATCTCTGACAAAAAGGCTTTTCAAACCTTTATCAAAATCCGATGGTAAAAACGAACGGCTATCGTTGACGAGTGTAAAATATACATGGTTGATACCCAAACGATAAGCCTCTTCTTTGAGTGTTGTGGCATCTTTATAGGTCGCGTAATAACTACTAATTGAAGTGAAATCATTGTAGGCATCGCGAGCCCGCATACGCTCACCTTTACGCGCTACATCCAAATTTTCAACACCTTTTTTATAGAAAGCCTCTGCTGCTCCATCGCGTGATTCGGTGATGGCATAATCCACATTCGTGAATTTCAAATCAGCCAAATGACCGTAATATTTTTGATCATCAAAATCCGTCAAAGGCTTAACGAGGTCTTGACGCGCCCGAATTTTATTGGCTAAATCATATATTTCACGCCATTTTTCATCGGTTCGTTGCTCTGCACGAAGGCGAGTGAGCCTATCCGCTTCTCGTGAATTAATGTAATTGAAAGCTTCAACGAGTGTTTTTACATCGTCTTCATCCACTCTTTTTTTGCGAAGGCGTTCAACAGCGAGCTTGATAGAGCCATCATAATCTCCATTTTCATAGAGTTTTTGAGGCGATTTGCAAGATGCTACAAAGAGCATGAGCAATAAATAGGCGGCAAAAATTCGGGTCTTTTTCATCAGATTAAAATTTAGTGGTTAATCGAATTGATATTTATACGCAAATATCTGAATAAAAATGTTAAAATTAGAATATGACTTAGAGACAGCCCATTGAAGAAAAAGATGCCCGTTTTAACAGGATATTAACCGATGGAATAATTCTTTTAACAAATATTAACGGATGCAATACGGCTTTTAAGGAGGCTTTAACTTTTAGCGAAAATAAAAACGACCCCCTCAGTATGGAAGTCGTTTTTTAAATAGTTATAACGTTGGGGTTGTGTAATAAGTTTTTCAAATTTTTTTGCCCAAATTATATTCTGTTTTTTAATACAACCTTGCGAGGGTTTCAAAACCCTCGCAAGGTTATTTCGAAAAATTTAGAATTAAATTTGGTAGCTTTTTTCTATAAAGTAACTTTTAGACCTTATTACACAACCTCATTGCACCACAAGCGGAATATGAATTCCGCATTACAAATTCGGAACTGGAGTTCCGCGCTACAATTATGAAAAACCTAATAGACGAATTAACCACTATCATCGAAAAATCAACGAAAGAGTGGACTGCCGTTTCAAAATCCGGCTGGTTCAATAAGCCGAAACCTGAAAAATGGTCGAAAGCGGAAATCGTTGGGCATTTGATAGATTCGGCGATGAATAATATTCAACGATTTATCCGAGCGCAACATGAAGCCGCGCCCAATGTGTTTTATGAGCAAAACGAATGGGTGCGTTTGAACCATTATCAGACAGTTGAAAAAGAGGAATTGATACAGCTTTGGGCGTTGTTGAATCGTCAGATTTGCCGCATTATCAAGCATATTTCTGCTGAAAACCTTGAATCGCCTTGTTATTTTAAAGTAGAAGGTGTTGTGCAAACCGTACCTTTGCGCTTTGTGATTGAAGATTATGTGGTGCATTTGAAGCATCATTTGGGGCAGATTACTGAGGGGTAGGCTAATTATAAAAATCAATAATTGATTGAAAAGCACCCAATAGTTCGGGTAAATTAGTAGGCGAATATTCCGATTTGTCAATTAAAAGATTGTTGTCTTCAAGTTTTAAAAAAATCCATTGATTGGCATTGGTAATGCATCCAAAGATAGTTTTTATAGGATTATTATTTTTTTGATTAAAAACACGCGCCCCTATCATTTGGGCAGCCGCTTGAGCAATACTTCTTTCGATGGCTTGATTAAATTTGGCTTCCGTGATGTTGATAACAGGTACAAGAATCTCAAAAACATCGGGGCGATTGACAAAGAGAAAATCTATTTCACCATTTAAACCCGAAGCGCGGTCTGCATTGAGGTTTTCGCCTGAAAATAGGGTTAATTTGTCTTGATTCAACTCTTGTATTTCAGTCAGAATAGCAGATATAGTTGATTCTGAAACTGCTTTTTCAGTAGTGGGGCGAATACCTGACCGTTTTTTCCGCAGCGTTTCAATCAACCAAGCGGTAGGCTGAATCGGTTTTATGACATCGAAAAGGTGAACTTGATGTTGTACTATACCAAATTTATTTTCTAAGTCAGATAATTTAAAATCTCGATAAGCCATTATTATTTTTTTACAAAATTAAGCTATTTTTATTGAAAAATTGAAATTATGTGGCGCATTTGGGGCAGATTGCTGAGGGGTAGAGGTTTTAATTTAAAACGATTTAGAAATGAAAATAGAAAATCAAGAACAATTGCAAATTGCTTTTCAAGAGTTAGACAAGCTAATAGCAGAAGGGTTTGAAGGAAATGCTGAAAAAGAGCAAGCGTTTTTGACTATTGCAAAAGCTATTGAATATTATGAGGATAAGGTTTTGAAATTGATGTCAAACTCTTTATAAATATCATAAAGCAGACCCCTCAGTATTTTCTATAAACTTTTCATTATCAACAAGTTATAAGCTATGAAAACTGCAAAATCAATAATTATTGCATTAATTTTATTCTTTCAATTTCAATTGATAGGTCAGAATGAATTTAATTTTGATACGATAAATTTAAAAATACTTACAAATTTAAAAGAGAATCAAACCTTTAAAATACGAGCATTTTTTGATTTTAATACCAACGAAGGGAGGTTTGAGTTTAAGAAAAAAAATGCTCAATTGATTTTTTCTTTTTTTTCAGATGCTAATTATGATAGACTTGGAGATATACTCCTTGAAGGAATTAAAGACTCTTTGATTTGTACTAAAATATTAAACTCTGAGGATATTTTGTTTTATGAAAAAGCTATTGACAATTGTATACTTAGTTCCAAGATAGGACCACTGTGTTCTCCGCCGAGTTTTTTAGAATTTTATTTAGATGAAAAATTTTTGAAACAAATACTTTTATGTCATACAAGCGAATTGTTCTATAAAATAAAACGATAAAACATAACCAATTCATTATCAAATAATTACACCAATGAAGAAAGTCGTACTCGCCTACTCAGGCGGTTTGGATACATCCTTTTGTATCAAATATTTAACAGCCGATATGGGCTACGAAATACACGCCGTAACGGTGGACACGGGCGGTTTTTCTCCCGAAGAATTGGTTGGCATGGAAGAACGCGCCTATGCTTTGGGTGCCAAGACCTTTCAAGTGGTGGATGCCGTTCGGGATTATTACGATGAGTGCATCAAATTTCTCATTTTTGGAAATGTTTTACGCAATAATATCTACCCGTTGTCGGTGTCGGCAGAGCGGATGTTCCAGGCATTGGCGGTGATTCGTTTTGCTCAAAATATAGGAGCATCTGCCATCGCACACGGCTCTACGGGTGCGGGCAATGACCAAGTGCGGTTTGATTTGGTTTTCAATGTTTTAGGCGATAATTTGGAAGTCATCACGCCCATTCGGGATTTGAAACTCTCCCGCCAAGCGGAAATCGAATATCTTGAAAAACACAACGTGCAATGGAGTTGGGAAAAAGCGCAATATTCCATCAACAAAGGCTTATGGGGCACATCAGTCGGTGGCAAAGAGACTTTGACAAGTCGCCAAGCATTACCTGATTCGGCATATCCAACTCAACTCGATCCGCAAGCGACCCCCTCAGTATTGGAGCTCAAATTTGTAAAAGGAGAGCTGTTTGGCATTGATAATCAAGACTTTACGCATCCTGCCGAAGCGATTAAACAATTGGAAATATTGGCAAAACCGTATGCCATCGGACGCGATACCCATGTAGGTGATACCATCATCGGCATCAAAGGACGCGTTGGATTTGAAGCTGCAGCGGCATTGATTACGATAAAAGCGCATCATTTGCTTGAAAAACACGTCCTCTCCAAATGGCAAGCCTATTGGAAAGAACAATTAGCGAATTGGTACGGCATGTTGCTACATGAAGGGCAATTCCTCGACCCCGTTATGCGGAACATCGAAACGTTTATGACGGATACCCAATCGAACGTGACAGGCAGCGTATTTGTCAAGCTATTACCTTATCGTTTTGAACTCGAAGGCATCGAATCTGACTACGATTTGATGAACAGCGGCTTCGGTACTTACGGCGAAATGAATAATGCGTGGACGGGTGAAGATGTGCGTGGGTTTACAAAAATTTTAGGTAATCAATCGAAGATTCATCAGATTGTGAATAAAAAAGCTGAAAAAGCTTGAAATACTGAGGGGGTATCATGAAAGATAAATTTTCTCAACAAGCTGCCACGTATGCTCAATTTCGCCCCGATTATCCAAGCGAATTGTATGATTTTATTCTGAAAAACACAGAAAATCAAGGGATTACATGGGATTGTGCAACGGGCAATGGTCAAGCCGCCAAAGTGTTAGCTGGTCAAGCATCCAAAATTTTATCCATACTGAGGGGTATAATCCAATCCCTAATTTGATTCATGATATTGAACCTTATTGGGGAGAGTTTAACAGGGTATCAGTGCGGTTTCCGATATGAGTAAAGGCATTAAATAAATTTTATGTTTTAAAAGACCTAAACAGGTGCATTGGTTCTACTTGAAATGAGTAATTCTTTCATTTTTTTAAATTCGTTGAAATACTCTTGACGTTCTTTTTCACTAATATTTTCCGCTACTTCTTGAATGCCTTTTTTAATAATTTCAATGTTATCAAAAATGCCTTGAAAGTACGCTTCAACAGCAATTTTTTTATCTTTAGTATCCAATTCATCTAAAAAAATATGCCATTGTATAGCAAAATTTTCAAGACCATTTTCTTCAGCACCCATATTTTGAGATTGAAGAATGAGAGCATCAAGGCGATTTTTAACTAATTTATTCATTATTATTTTAATTTTTTTCTTAAATCAAGTTCTATTTCAAGTTGAACAATTCTATCTAAAATTTCATTCCGCAATTCGTCTAATTCGCGTTTTGACATGACAAGAAGGAAGCTATCTTCAGTTTAAAAACGTAATTGTTTAGCACCCAAAGGGTGCGACATAAAAGGCAGGGTTTTCTGCTAATTTTTTGAGTTCATTGAAGACATTGACTTTTTGTTTACGA
>JAYUUR010000209.1:0-4838 GCA_043754475.1 Saprospiraceae bacterium
TTTCGTTCAACCTGTCATGTGAGCCAAAACCAACACTTGAACAAAATTATACTGAAATTAACAACTTGCAAACTCAATTAATAGTTCCTAACATTATTAAGGCAGCCGTATATCCAAATCCTGCAAACGAAAGTTTTTCCATTTATTTACCTAAAAACCTGTCAGGATTTGCCAATATCATGGATTTAACAGGGAAAGTATTAAAAACTTTTAATTTAACAAATGGAGAAAATACTGTGAGACACGATTTGCCGAAAGGTATCTATATTGTGAAAATACAAACTAATGATGGTCTCTCTTTAACTGAAAAATTATCTATTATTTATTAATTATTACTTAAAATAGGGCATTCTCTCTTTACGAGGATGCCCTATTCAAATTTTCAAATTATGAAGTCTAAATACATATTTATAATTTTATTGTTTACATTCTCAAATGTAATAAGCCAAGTTAGATATGGTAGTCAATGGCATTTTTCCAACCATAACATCATGGATTTTAGAAACAATACATTGCTTTTAGATATTATTCTACCAAGCCCATTTCAAAATACAGGTAATTTCTCTTCTAATATTTGTGATAAAGAAACAGGAGAATTACTGTTTGTTTCTGGAGGTTGTTATATATTGAATAAAAAATTCAATATTATGAAGAATGGAGATAGTATCAATTCTCAATTGACTTATACAAGTTGGTGTCGAGTCAATTTAGGAGACGGTACTTTCCCTATGTATCAAAATAACGTTATACTTCCTTATCCCGATAATAATAACAAATATTTTTTATTTAATTTAGACTTTGATACTATAAACACGCCCGAATTTGTATTATTGCCATTTCATCTATATTATAATATAATTGATATGAGTAGAGAAAATGGCTTAGGAGAAATTATTGAAAAAAGAAAGTTATCATTAATGACAGCCTTAGTACAGGAGGATATATGACAGCAATTCGAAATAAAAATGGTAAAGATTGGTGGATTATAGTTCCTAAATGGAAAACGAATTGTTATTTTATAATACCAGTAACTTCTTCTGGAGTAGGTATTCCTATAAAACAATGTGTCGGACTTAATTGGCAAGAAATAGATAGAGGAGGGCAGATTGATATTAGCCCCGATGGTACAAAATATTCACGGGTTAACAAACGGGATACTGTTATGATATTTGATTTTAATTCTGAAACTGGACAACTTACTAATCTAATAACATTGAATCAACCTAACAAAGAATCATTTTTACAAGGTGTTTGTTTTTCTCAGAATAGTAGATTTCTTTACGTCATGCATTTGCAAAAGGTATATCAATTTGATTTACAAGCTACTGATATTCAAGGAAGTATACAAGTGGTAGGTGACGTATCATCAATTCAGCAAGATGGAGAAAAAGGATTACTGCAATTTAGTAAATTAGCCCCTGACGGAAAGATTTATATTTCAAGCCCTTTTAACCATCGTTACTTGAGCGTTATTAATCGTCCAAATTGTTCTGGAAAACTATGCGATTTTCGTCCCTATGCTATTGAATTAAAGTTTTATAATGCGAGCGCTTTACCAAACAATCCACATTTTACAATACCCCCTGCCAACTACAATTGCGACAGCATTAATACAGCTACAGAAGAAAATATCGAAAATATCGCTATTTATCCGAATCCGGCCACCACTCAAATAACCATATTAAGCAGTCATGCATTTCAACAATTTGATATTATAGCTTTAACAGGTCAAACCATGCTCAAAGGTAAACTCAGTGAAAATATGACTGATATAGACGTATCAATATTACCCGAAGGCATTTATTTTATAAAATTGACCAATCCTTTGACGCAAACAAGAGCATTAGGTAAGTTTGTTTTAAAAAGGTAAGACTCCTCAGTATTTCTGAATATTTTAATCAAATATCACCCAAAGCCCCTTCAATTCTTTTCAATAAAACACTCGCCAAACGCTCTTTCGATTCATGTGTCCAACCCGCTATGTGCGGCGAAACAATGACATTTTCCATTTCAAAAAGCGTAGGATACATGGCGCGCTCCCCCTCAGTATAAGTGGCTATTTTCTCATTTTCAAAGACATCTAAACCTGCACCCCGCACTTTTCCACTCTTCAAAGCGGCTATCAAATCCTCCGTTTTGACAACTTTTCCTCTTGAAGTATTGAGCAAAATAATGTTCTTTTTACAGGTGTTAAAAAACGATACATCAGCCATATAAGTTACTTCATCGGTCAGAGGTAAATGAAAGCTAATAATATCTGATTCATTCATAACTGTTTGAAAATCAACCTCTTGTATCGTTGAAAAATTCCAATTTTCATTTGTTAATGCGGCGTTTTTCATTTGAAAACCATTGCCTGTTGCTTGTTGTACCCCCTCAGTATAACCGCTCAAAAGGTACTTATCATAAGTCAAAATATGCATACCCATGCCTATCAATTTAGTAGCAAATGCGCTGCCCGTATGCCCAAAACCCACAATGCCAATAGTCTTACCCATCAGTTCAAAACCTCGATTTTTTTCACGCTGCCAAATAAAATTTTTCACTTCTTGATTGCTTCGCACCAAATTATTGGCTAATGCCAGAAGCATCCCGAGTGCATGTTCTGCCACCGCATTCCGATTGCCTTCGGGCGAACTCAACACCGCCACACCTTTCTCAGCAGCATATATTTTATCCACAATCTCCATTCCGCTACCGACGCGCCCAACGAATTGTAGCTTCACGCCCGCATCAAGCATAGCTTTCTCTACCATAATTTTTGAGTTAATAATCAAACCTTCATAGTCGCCTATGACTTCAAGCACCGCTTCGTTGGTAATATCGGGTTGATAAAAACAGATAAATCCTAATGACTCTAATCCTTTCATTAATAAAGGATGCACATCATCTGTTACTAATACTTTTTTCATAAAATATTGATTATCAATTATTCAAAACAAACTCACATACCCGAAATGCGTTTTCGTATTTCTAAAATCAATCGGATTGCCTTGCTCTCGACCGGCGGCGAGGGTAAAACCAAACAGCCCGACTTTGGTTTCAAATGTGATACCAGCGCCAAAGCCGATGGGCGTATCGTATCGCCGAGTCGTGCGCGTCACGTCCTCCACGTAGCCGACATCGCCGAAAGCGTAAAGATAGGAATTGCGCCCCAGTAAAAAACGGTATTCGAGCGTGCCGACGGCGTAACGCGAGGCAAAAATGGACTCTTCATTGAACCCCCTCAGTATTCGATTGCCGCCAATGCGATATTGTTCGTTTTGAGAAATAGGCGAAGTTGTGAAAATAAAACCGCCTTGAATGCCTATTTTCAAAACCCCTCTTTTTAAAAAAGGTAGATAATACGCTGATTGTGAACTGATTGTATATTGAAAATTTTTTAATGAAAGCGTATCGTATAATTTTGAAAAATTGAAAGTAGAATCACTTGAATCTTTCAAATTCAAAATATCGCTATTCTTGCGGACTTGCCGCACCCCTGCACTACCCCTCAGTACGAGCGACCAACCTTTGCGTGGATTGAACCGATAATCCAGTTTTTGTTTGGATAATTCTAAGCCAAAAGTATTGGTCGAAATATCTAAAGTAGCAGGTAGTTGTTTGGTTTGAATAATTTGTAAAGCATTGATTATCAAATTGTTAGATTTATAATTATTCCAAAATAGCTTTAAATAATCATTGCCACCAAGCATATATTGAGTGCCTAAATTAAGGTGCGTTTCGATATAAACCGAGTCGCGTTTATACAAATCAAACGAGCCATCAAAACCAAAAGGGAAGTTCAAAATATACGGGTAAGTCACTTTCAGATTCAGTCGTGGACTCTGCGGACGGAGGTTTTCAAAATTAGCAAAAATACGTTCACCCAAGCCTAAAAGATTCTGAAAATCGGCATTCCCATTAAAGGTAACTGTGAATTTTTGAGAGCCGTTGGTGGTTGTATTCGGCTGCACACCGACGAGGAAATCCCAACGAGAAGCTTTTTTATTCTCTAAAAAAAGGTTGATAGTGGCTGTATTATTTTCTTTAAAAGTAATTGTCGGCTTTTTTCTTTCACTTAAAAAAGGTAAATCAGCTAATCGCCGACTGATTTGTAAAATCTTTGACCGACTAAAAAATGCCCCCTTTTTCAACTCCAAATAATTTTGCAAATAGGTAGATGAAATTTTGACTAACCCCTCAGTATTGATGGTGTCAAATATGAAAACAGCCCCCGTTTTCATCATCAAAGCGGCTGAAATTTGGCTGTTTTGAATCACTAAACTATCCAACCAAACTTGGGCAAATGGGTAGCCATTATCCTCTGCATACGACAAGAGCTTTTCTTCAATATCAACTATTTCTGAATATATAAATGCTTTATTTCCAAACAGTTTCTCTCGATAACCGACTTGAGCGAGGAAGGCTTCGCTCACATTGCCGTTGCGCAATTGCGCCCATTCGTAGCGGTTGCCCAAGTGGAATTTGAGAGATAAAATACTGTCTTTTTTTGAAATAAAATCGAAGGAAGATTCGAGATAAGCCTGTTTGTGAAAGCCTCCAATCACCCTCTTCAGTAGGGAGGCAATGGCAACCGAATCCATTAATTTTGTAGGAAAATCAGGCTGATTTTTAATAAAAAAAAGAGAATCTTTTTCATTTTCAAACACTACTTGCATTGAAAGTTGAGCGTAACTTTCGAGGTGAAAAAGGAGTGTGAAAAATAAAAAGATTTTTTTCATATTGACTTTTTATTCGAGATTTGGGGTTGTGTAATAAGGTCTAAAAGTTACTTTATAGAAAAAAACTACCAAATTTAATTCTAAATTTTTCGAAATAACCTTCCGAGGGTTTTG
>JAYUUR010000210.1:0-4836 GCA_043754475.1 Saprospiraceae bacterium
TGTTAAGTTCTTTAAAAGGTGCAGAGCACCATAATATTTGTAGCAAATTTTATTCGGATTTGTTAAGGTGCAGCGCACCGTAACCTAATAATATTTCGGGGCTCTGCACCTTACGAACTATACATTAATAGTTGCTACAAATATTTCGCGGCTCTGCCGCTTAAAACCTCAGAACTTAACAGCCCTGCCCTAACCCCCAAGGGGGAACGCTTTGGAATAATTGGAAAATAGTAGCTATGATTATATATACTTCCAATGCGTTCCCCCTAACCCCCAAGGGGGAACGCTTAGGAATAGTTGGAAAATAATAGCTATGATTATATTTACTTCCGAAGCGTTCCCCCTTGGGGGTTAGGGGGAAAAGTCAATAAAATGACTCAATATTTAACTTTGATAACTAATCCTTTCATCATAATTTTACATAAATACTGAGGGGGTTAAAGATTTACTAAATTTTAAAAATTTAGTAAATCTTGCTCAATCACATATTCAAGAATTTGAATCATGAAAAAAACCTTACTGTTTTTATTGGCATACATGATTTTCATGTCAAACCTATTGGCAGTAGATATCAGCATTAGTCATGCAGCTTTTAAGGGTGAAAAAGAGAGCTATATTGAGTTCTACTTCTATGTGATTGGGTCATCTCTCGATCAGATTCAGATTGATAGTATCAACTCGCAAGGCAGTTTAGAAATTGTTACGCTGTTTAAACAAAATGGAACTGTTGCTAAATTTGATAAGTTTATACTTAAAAGTCCGCCGTCATTGAGTGCTGTGAATTTCTATGAAATGCGGCGTTATTCGCTTGAAAATGGAACGTATGATATAGAAGTGCAGTTTAAAGATGTGAATAAAAAGGAGGAGGCGGTGTCTTATAAATCCATCGTCATCATGGATTTCAATGATTTGAGTCTTCGACAAAGCGATATTTCGATGCTTAGTGGTTTTCGACCCGACAGCAGCAATAATAAATTTAATAAAAATGGTTACCTCTTAGAAATTCTCCCTTTTCAATACTATGACCGCAGCCAAACCAATCTCATTTTTTACAACGAAATATACAACACCGATAAATTTATTGGCGATGATTTTCTATTGAGTTATGCCATTGAAAATGCTTCTTCAACACTCAATGGCAAAATGGTGATGATGGGACATAAGCGCAAGAAACCCGCGCCTTTTATTGCCAATTTGATTACGATGGACATAACCAATTTAGAATCAGGCAATTACAGATTAAAAATATCCATCAGAAATAGAAACAATGATTTGCTTAGCGAAAAAGAAACCATTTTTCAACGCAGCAATCCCATGCAAAATGCCAAATTGGATACCATTACGCAAGATGCTCTTGAAAAAGAATTTGTTAGCCAATTGACGCCCCAAGAGTTGCGATTTGGCTTGAAAGCTATTGCGATGAATATTCCTGAGAGTGAAACGAGTTTGTTCACGACCATTATGTCTGCCAACGATTCGACTGCCAAACGCCGTTTTTTATGGATGTATTGGATAAAGATAAATGCAGCGATTCCCGAACAAGCGTATGACGAATATATGATGGTGGCTAAAATGGTGGATAATAATTTCAACAGTGGCTTTGGTTATGGTTTTGAAACCGATAGAGGACGCATTTTCATGAAATATGGTCGCCCGAATGATATTATTGCGGTAGAAAATGAAGCCAATGCACCGCCATATGAAGTTTGGGTATATAACAAAATTGAGAAAACACAACAAGTCAATGTAAAATTCCTATTTTACAATCCTAATTTGATGGCGAACGGTCATCGGCTTTTGCATACGACCTGTAGGGGCGAAATTCAAAACCCGCGTTGGAAACATGAATTGTATAAAAATGTACCCAATGATTTAATCGGCAACAGCGTAGATGGGCGGGATGTACAGGGAAATTTTAATCGCCGTGCCGAACAGATTTTTAATGATAACTAATATATGCCTCAACTTTCCATAGTCGCGCCGCTTTATAACGAAAGCGAAACGTTTCCTAATCTTATTGAAAGGCTCAACCAATTGATGGATTCTATGGCTGCTTCCAACAACGATTTACTCGGAGTGGCAGGAAGCACCCCCTCCTGCCACGCTCCACTCGCAGCGACAACAAGTATTGAAGTGGTTTTAGTAGATGATGGCAGCCGCGACAATACGGCTGAACTCATGCAACAATTAGCATTAACGGACGCTCGCTATCATGTCGTTTTTTTAGCGCGTAATTATGGACATCAAATTGCCCTTTCCGCAGGCTTGCAAAAAGCCCGTGGTACTGAGGGGGTCATGGTGATTGATGGGGATTTGCAAGACCCGCCGGAGTTGCTGTTTGCATTTTATGAACAGTATAAAAAAGGCTATGACGTTGTGTATGCTGTTCGTAAAAAACGAAAGGAAAATGTCTTCAAACGCACAGCTTACAAAGCGTTTTACCGTATTTTGAAATCTATCTCATACATTGATATTCCTTTGGATTCGGGCGATTTTTCCTTCATGAGCCGCAGAGTTGTAGATGTTTTGAATCGAATGCCCGAAGAAAGCCGTTACATACGGGGTATGCGTTCGTGGGTAGGTTTTAAACAAATTGGCATTGAATACGACCGTTCGGAAAGGGCAGCAGGAGAGTCGAAATACTCCATAAAAGCGTTGATAAAATTAGCTTATAATGGCATTTTTAACTTCAGTGAATTTCCCATCAAGCTCATTAAACGGGTGAGTTATGCTGCCGTTAGCGTTTCCTTTTTATACTTTTTCTACAGTTTGTATCGACAATTGATGTACGGCGATGTGCCTCGCGGTTTCATGGCTACTATATTTATCATTATCTTTTTCAGTGGCATTCAACTCTTTTTCATGGGCATCATGGGCGAGTATTTACTGCGCATTTTCTTTCAAGTGAAAGGCAGACCTTTATTTATTGTAAAAGATGAGATTGAGGAGGGAGAATGGAAAGGAAATAAACCGCAAAATGTAGAATGATAAGCGTATTTTTGCATAAAAATAGAATTATGCAATTCGTCGATATAAAAAATGATATAGCTTTTCGGAAGATTTTTGGCAATGAAAATAAAGCATTATGAAAAATAAAGAACAATTTGAGTTTGAATATGATTTGGATGGACATGAGTTCATCGAATTGAATATTTTGTTGAAAAACTTAGGCGTCGCTCGTTCAAGTGGGGAAGCCGATGCGAGCATTACGAAAGGCAAAGTGATGGTCAATGATGAAATTGTAACACTAAAACGGTATAAAGTACGGTCGGGATTCAATGTGGTTTATAATGATAAAGTTATTCTTGTGAAGTAATCTCTTCTACAAATCCCTCCGCTTCAAATCCCCTGCGCTCATCATACGGTTGCCCAATGCTGTAAGGAACACAAATTAAATAAAAGCGCATTTTTTCTTAACACGAGGGCACACAGGACACATAGGCTACGTGTAATCTATGTGTTCTATGTTCTCTATGTGTAACAAAAAAACATGTTACACATAGAGAACATAGAACACATAGACTCCTATATTTACATGACATCTTCTCCAATAAAAACAAGGCTCATGAAGCTACTTTGTCTCCTACAACACTTTATTAAAAGAAGCACCCCCTCAGTATCAAGCCCAATATTTTGTAAAACGACGGCTGACTTCACACAATTTGGCGGTGAAATCATATGTTTTTGACTCTATTTTGTAGTGCAGAAGAATTATTTTGTAGTGTGGAGACATTATATTGAAAAACTGAGGGGTATCGCATTCGCTCTGCTAATGCCGCGTTCAGTGTTATCCATTTTGATTGTTGATTTTTTTAAAATGTATAGCGAAAGATATTTAAAGCAAATGTATATCTTGAGCCTCGAATTGAAAAAATTTAATCATTCTTAATATCAACATTATGAAAAACTACCTTTCTATTCTCTTTTTATGCTTTTCAATAAGCCTATTTTCTCAGCAAATACCCCTGCCCGAACACCCGCGCCCCGATTTTGAACGCGCCAATTGGATTAACCTCAATGGCATGTGGGATTTTGAATTTGATAGCCTCAACATTGGTTCTAATAAAAATTGGCAAAGTGGGAATACTGCTTTTTCAAAGAAAATAAATGTGCCTTTTCCTTGGGGTTCTCCTTTGTCAGGTGTGAAGGATGAAGCAAATCTTGCTTGGTATAAACGCAATATAAATATTCCTAAATCATGGGAAAATCAGCGCATTTTCCTAACGATTGGTGCATCCGATTGGGAAACAACCGTTTGGTTGGATGGCGTTTTATTGGGTAAACATCAAGGCGGTTACACGCCTTTTTCATTTGAATTGACAAAATACGTAAAATATGATACCCCTCAGTATTTAGTGATAAAAGTAGATGATAAACGCCGTGATTTTACATTATATGGCAAGCAAGGTTATGGAAATGCAAGAGGCATTTGGCAGACAATATATATGGAATGTAGGGGCAACCCCTACGTGGGTGCCCAAAACCCCGCACCAAACGTGGGTGCCCAAAAACTAAATCCCGTACCCTATCTGGATGCCGTTCATTTCACCCCCGATATTGATAAAAATAGCGTAAAAGCAGAGGTGGTTTTATCTGATGAATTAAAAGCGGATGCAGAAGTTTCCTTTAAAATTAAAACACCGACTTCTGAAATCGCCATGAAGTACCCCCTCAGTAAAAACAAGCAAAAAGCCGCTTTTGACATACCGATTCCCAATCCCAGATTGTGGACTTTGGAAGACCCTTATTTATATGAAACGGAAATTACCATCGGCGATGATGTTGTAAAATCCTATTTCGGGATGCGTAAAATATCCGTCGTTAATTTACCAAATA
>JAYUUR010000211.1:0-4835 GCA_043754475.1 Saprospiraceae bacterium
TTTGCACAGCTTCGTGGGCTAATTCTTTCATCTTAATTAAGTTTTGGTACACAAAATTAAGATTTTAGCTCACGAATTTTTTTTATAAGAAAACCCTAAAATTATATAGGAACGAGATAAAACCCTCAAAATTTGGCACAGCTAAAAAAGCGGAGCAAGAGTCGTTCCTTCTACTGCCATTCTTAGACTTAGACTGAGTTGAAGTTGCTTGAAAGTGCCTCTTGAGTTTTTTGGAAGGGGCAGTTTTAATACCATAGCAGGTGATGAGTTTAACAGTGGTTCAAGCTGCCCTGAATGCCAAAACTGTTCCATAAGGTCTTGCTTGCCATACACAGGAGAACCATTGACAAAGACTAATTTCACATGTTCTGCGCCCGCATTAATCAGTGAACTGTATGGATGTAAAGTTCCACTTGAAATGACTAAAAGGTCTGCATATAAACCTACCTTGATTGAACCCACTTTATCCGCCACGCCCGCAATACGGGCTGGGTTAGATGTGACCATTTCTACTAATTCTTTGTCTGATAAAAGATTATTAAGGTGATGCCTGTTCCAATCCGCCGCAAAATGGAGTTCATCCAGCATATTTTTACCGCCTGTAACCGCCCAGTCAGGTGCTAAAGCTATTCTTACGCCTGCATTTTTCGCAGCAAGGATATTGGCAGTTTGCCCATACAATGTTATGTTACTTTGGGGAGACCAAATCAGAGAAGACCCTGCGTTAGCCATCTCCTGAAAATCATTCGCACTTAATGGGATGCCGTGAATAATCGCTGTTTTGTTTGTCAATAATAATTTATTCTTCAAAAGCGTAAATTCTCCTTGCGATACTACATCGGTTGCTTTGCCTTCGGCAAGATGAATGAAAAAGGCAGCCAAGCTACCCGATAACAATTTTTGTCTTGCATCTTCTAAATCATTTGCGACGGTGGCAGTGTAACTCGGTTTGTCTGGATTAAGGTTTTGAATATCAATTGAATACTTTATACTGCGATTGTCTAATTGGGACGGATCATCCAAATTACGGACGAGTCCGCTAATACAATCAACAAGCGCCGTGTTCCCAATTGATGTTGTTCCCCCAACAAGCGCGCGAAGCTCTCCATAAGTATTCATTTGGCAAAAATAAGCGTTAACCATACTGTTGTAGCGGTTTTCTACCTTTTGCTTATAGTCAGCAGAGTGATAACGCCATTCGTAACGGTTAGAAAATTTCAGCCTACCAAATTCCCAGGGCGGGAATACATTAAATGATACATGGTTATGCAAATCAACCAAACCGGGGAAAATTATCCCTTTGGTATCTACATAAATGGCATTTGATGGTATTTGACCCCGCGTCAAAACATCGTATATACCGATGATTTTTTGATTCTCAATAAAAATCCAACCATCTTGAATGATGTGCGTTGGTGTAACAATCGTCCCTCTTAAAACAATTGGTTTGGGTGGGAAATTTGATACGCCTGAATGGGCGTTGGCATCATCTGGAACATTGGAGTGGGTGGCAGCCGCAGCACTTATATCGTTTGTTTTTTGATGAGCAAACTGTCCCGCTTCTTTTTTACAACTATTTAAGCCGAATAAGCAGACAACAAACAGCGCAACTAAGAAACCGATTGATGATTTTTTCATAAAGCAGAATTTTAAATTGTTATAAAATAAGGTTTTTGAAATTATCTATAACTGATAGTACAAATATGGTGGGCTTGATAAAAAATCATTGGGATATATTGTGCAGGAATGGGATTAATATCGCATTTACGGAAAAATTCACAAAAGATTCTGCTCACGCCATGCTTGTGGTGTCACCCCAAACTCCTGCTTAAACACGCGGCTGAAATAGCCCGCATCATTAAAACCACTATCATAAGCAATGGCTGTAATGCTAAAACCTGAATTTTGAAGCAACGCTTTAGCTTTGACTAATCGGACATAGCGAATAAAACTGTTGGGAGACAAACCTGTCAAAGCCGATAATTTGCGATGGACTTGCGAGTGACTCATCGCCAAAGCGCGGCTAAGTTTTTCAACATCAAAATCAAAATCGTTTAGGTTGATTTCAATTGTCGCCCTAACTTTTAGAACAAAAGTGTTGTCTAATCCGCTAACGACGGGGTTATTTTTTTGTGTCGGTATATCTTCGGCAGGATTATACCCCCCCTCAGTATAAACGGCTTTTGAACCAATTATTGACAGGTAATGCTGTTGCAATTGCTGGCGCAGCTCGAGCAGCTTTTTGATACGCAATAACAATTCTTCTTTGTGAAAAGGTTTCATCAAATAGGCATCAGCACCGCGTCCCAAACCTTGTAATTTGCTGTCCATGTCTGCTTTAGCTGTGAGCATAATGATAGGAATATGGCTTGTCCTTTCATCATTTTTTAAGGTTTTACACACTTCAAAACCATCTTTCAAAGGCATCATTACATCAGAAACAATGAGGTCGGGCGTTTTATCAAAAGCGATGTCTTCACATTCCTGCCCGTTTTTGGCGATAAGAAGGGTGTAATCTGTTGTTAAACAAGAAGCAATGTAGGCGCGTACATCCGCATTGTCATCGGCAATCAACACAAGGGGTTTCTCGGTTGATGTGCTTTGATTATTAATAAGTAATTCATTTTCATTAATCGAAATCTCATTTATATCCGTTTGCGACAGCCTTCCTTTTCCATTGTTTATTTTTTCCATAGGGATTCCTTCGGACATGTTTGCGACCTGTCGTATCGGTAATGTTACCTCAAATTCAGTGCCTTCACCCACTGAACTTTTGACAACAATAGTGCCTTCCAATAGTTTCACCAACTCCTGTGTCAATGCCAAGCCGATGCCTGTACCTTCTCCGTGTCGAGTAGCTGTGTCGTCCACTTGATAGAAGCGGTCAAAAATATAGGGGAGCGACCCGTCAGTAATGCCGATACCTGTGTCTTTAATTTTAAGAATAAAGGAGGATGTTGGATGTTCAATCTTACGAAGATTTGAAATCTTCCTAAGATTTACACCGACAGAGACATAAATATGACCACCTGTCGGCGTGAATTTAATCGCATTCGATAAGAGATTGGAGACAACTTGCTGGAAGCGTGTTTCATCAAAATCCATTGTCAATGTCTCTAAATCAGAGAGAAAATGAATCTGTACGCCTTTGTTTTCAGCGAAAGACTGGAAACTTTCGGTAATATATTTCAAGAAATTCACGACATCGCCCTGTTGGTAGTGAATGGTCAATTTACCACTTTCCAACTTGCTAAGGTCAAGCATTTGATTGACGAGGTTAAGCAGGCTTTGCCCATTGCGGACAATCATTTTCAAACCTTCTTGAAAATGTTCTTTGGGCTTATCCAATGCCTGTTGTGCCATGCCGAGTATAACCGTAAGCGGCGTACGAAACTCATGGGTGATATTTGTGTAAAGTTTCGTTTTGATGGCATCCAATTCTTTTATTCGGATAGCCTCTGCTTGTTCTAATTGGCGTTTGAATTGAAAGCGGTAAAAGGTGTAAATGCTCCCACCAATCATTGCGGTATATAGCAAATAAGCTAACCAAGTCCGCCACCACGGTGGGCGAATCGTAAAAGTGTAAGTCAATTCCTTGCTCCAATAGCCTTCGTCGTTCATGGCTTTTGCTTTGAATGTGTAAGTACCGTATGGCAAGTTGCCATAATGAGCCTCTGTTTTAAGAGTCGAAGCACTCCAGTTTTTATCAATACCATCTAATTTGTATTGATATTTTACCTTTTTAGGGGATTCAGTTGTGATGCCCACGAAATTAAACGTGAGATAATTATTATTGTAAGCCAAACTTAAATTCTGAGGTAAGCCATACCATTTAGACACGCTATCAAAATGAACATCATGGACACTCACGCCATTGCCCAAAACAAGAGTGGTATCCCTTTGCCAATCAATGTTTTCGTTAAAGAGGGAAATCCCTATTAATTGTATATTCGGTGCTGTCGTATCTTGGCTTCTCTCTGCGGGGTGCAGGGCAGTCAACCTATCGTTAGCACCTATCCAAATAATGCCATTTTTATCTTCTAAAATTGAGCTTCGATTGCAGCCTATTCCTAAAAAACCATTTTCATACGTGAAGTTTTTAAACAGTATGGGTTCTTTATCCTTGCCCCGATAGCCATCAACATTCTTATATTCCGTTGCCAATATCTGTTCATAATCTTTAGCCAGTAGGCTTATTCCCCCCGCCGTGCCGAACCAAAGATTGCCTTTTTTATCTTCTAAGATAGACCAAACATTATTATTGATGAGTCCTTCCCTTTCGGTAAAATGGGTAAAAGTTCCGCTTGTTCCATCTCTATCGGGTGTGTATTTGCTCACGCCCCCTTCACGAGTGCCGAACCAGAGATTGCCCTTTTTATCTTCTACGATACACCAAACATCATCATGACTGAGTCCTTGTTTTTGGGTAAAATGGGTAAAAGTGCCGCCTATTCCGTCGCTATTGGGCGTATATTTGTTCACGCCTTCGCCCGTCGTTCCGAACCAAAGGTTGCCTTTTTTATCTTCTAAAATACACCAAACATTGTTATAACTAAGCCCTTCCTTTTGGGTGAAATGGGTAATCGTGCCGCCCGTCCCGTCACTGTTGGGCGTATATTTGCTGACACCACCATCTGTACCGAACCAAAGATTGCCGTTTTTATCCTCCAGAATAGCGGCAACTTCATTTTTGCTGAGTCCAACCTTTTCAGTAAAATGGGTAAATGATTTGCCATCATATTTGCTCACACCACCACCCCAAGTACCAAACCAGAGGTTGCCCTTTTTATCTTCTTTGATGACATTAACCAAATTATTGCTGAGTCCTTCTTTTT
>JAYUUR010000212.1:0-14742 GCA_043754475.1 Saprospiraceae bacterium
TCACTTTTAAATCATCGCCTTTGAGAATTGAGCCTTTAAATTCAACAGGTTTTATTTTATTCGGCTCATCGAAAGTATTGCAATCTTGAACTTTAGCAGACATTAAAATACGACCTATTACATTTGATGCTTTCATACCTCGCACATTGATAGTCACCTCCTGCGTTTTATTCATATCAATATTGACCAATGAAATATGCACCACGCCTGATTTATCCTTTGATGCTGAGGCAGAAACCGCAGGCAATTTATCAGTACCAAAAGCATAATCTTGGCTTGAAATACTGAGGGGGAGCATGACGGCATCATGGTGGACGTTGTACATTTCAAATACATGATAGGTAGGCGTTAGAATCATTTTAGCACCTTGCGTCAATACAACAGCTTGCAATACATTGACAGTTTGTGCAATATTAGCCAAGCGAACACGGTCGGCATTATTATTAAAAATATTGAACGTCATGCCTGCAATCATGGCATCGCGGATGGTATTTTGTTGGAATAAAAAGCCCGGGTTAGTGCCTTTTTCGACATCGTACCAACCGCCCCACTCATCAATCACCATAGCCAATTTCTTTTTAGGGTCATATCTATCCATGAGGGCGCGGGTTTGTTTGACCATCGCATCAATGTCGTAAGCGCGTTTCATAATGGTAAAATATTGCTCTTCTGCAAACTCCGTAGCTGAGCCTTTTTTTCCCCAATCAATGACTGAATAATGGTGAAAACCAACGCCATCCATCATGTTTAAAGGGATTTCTTTCAGAAGCGTTTCTGTCCAAGCATAGTTGGCACCATTAGCCGTTGAAGGCAATTTGAACAACCGATTGCTTCCATAATTGCTTAGAAAAGTAGCAAATTGACGGTACTGATTGGCGTAATAATCCGCTTTCATTTCACCACCACAACCCCAGTTTTCGTTGCCAACGCCCCAATATTTAACCTTCCAAGGCTCTTTGTGGTTGTTTTCGCCTCGCAGTTTTGCCATAGGACTGCCCCCCGGATGTGTCAAATATTCAACCCACTCTCTCATTTCTTGCGGCGAACCGCTCCCTACATTGCCGTTGATAAATGGTTCACAATCTAACTGTGCACAGAGCTCCATAAATTCATGTGTGCCGAAGCTGTTATCTTCGGTCACGCCTCCCCACCATGTATTCACCATCGTTGGGCGTTTCGATTTGTCGCCAATGCCATCTTTCCAGTGGTAAGTATCGGCAAAACAGCCGCCGGGCCAGCGCAAATTCGGTATTTTCATTTTTTTTAAAGCGGCGACAATATCGGAGCGCATACCTTTCACGTTGGGAATCTTGGAATTGTCTCCGACATAAAAACCATCATAAATGCATCGCCCTAAATGCTCGGCAAAATGCCCGTAGATATGGCGGCTGATAGTGTCTTTACCCAAATCTGCATTTAAGACGATTTGGTTTTGAGCTTTTGAAAAAGAGATTGACAAACTGCAGAGGATGCTTAGAAATAAGGTGGCTTTTCTCATAATTATTTTTATTAAATGATGAATGATGAATCGCTTCGATTTAATCAATTGATTTTCAATTAATTACATAAAAAAGACCCCCTCAGTATATCTTGGATTTTGTGATTTCGGATTTCAGAAATGTGCCGAAATCATAAATCTGAAATCTGAAATATACTGAGGGGGTCTTTTTATTTGAATTAACAATATTAATACCCTGGATTCTGTGGGAAACCTGAATTGCCGCCATCAGAAAGGTCAATTTGCTTTTGTGGAATCGGGCGATAATTATGTATCTCCTTCACGTTTGCAGCCGCTTGTGGATTGTGTAATTTGACACGCTCCACCAATTTGCCCCAACGTTTCAAATCCATCCAACGGCCTTGCTCGCCGACCAATTCCCGACCACGTTCTTCCATTAATAAGTCCATCGTCATCTGAGCGTCAGTAATCAGCATCGTCGCTTCTTTGCCGGGCCATGCTGCGCGTTGGCGTACTTTATTAATAGCAGCAGTTGCCTCTGCTTTTTTATTTTGCAATAATTGCGCTTCTGCCAACAGCAAATAAGTATCTGCTAAACGGAAAACGAAGTGATCGCGGCTACCACTTGGAATGAATACGTCTGGACGTTTTAGGTCAAAAAATTTCGATAAAGTTGGAAACAAAGCTTCGTCATAACGGCTTGGTACCAATACTTGATATTTTTTTGTTTTCCTTTCATCTAAAGACATTTCAAATCCTGGAATGTGGATAGTTGTATCACCTGCTTTGAAAGTAAGCGATGTTTTTGACACATCAAAAACGTTGGTATAAGTACCCGGTTTATTACACAACCATGTATCCCTAAATGATTTTTTATAACGAGAGTCGTTTATACGTTCTCCAAATACCGTTTCTATGCAATATTTGGTCGGGCGCGTCCGCTTGAACGGACGACCGTAGGTAATGTCACGTTGCATACCCGCTTGAACGTCATATTGCATACCGAAAAACAAGTGCAAGTTATTACCACCTCCGTCAAAGCCAACTGGTGTAGAGTTGGCATTCGTCAATGGGTCAGTCGTATATTGTACAGCAAAAATGATTTCATCATTGATTTGATTGTTTTCATCAAAAACACTGGCAAAATCAGGTAAAAGTTTGAACGTATAATTATTGATAACATTGGACGCATAAGTAGCTGCTTTGCTTAAATCATCAGGTGCTGCTAATTTTGAAGAGGCACTACCTCTTGTCAAATATACTTTTGCCAATAAATGTTCGGCTGCTGCTTTTGTGGCACGACCATAGTCAGCTGACTTCGACTTGTTTTCCAAATCCGGTAAAGCCGCTTCAAGGTCTGCAATAATGGCTTTGTACATATCCGCTTCAGTGGCTCTTGCTGTTTTTTTAGTCGGTGCTAAAGTTTCACTCATGCGCAAATCCACACCACCCCATTGTTGAAGCAATATAAAATAATAATGTCCCCGAAGGAATTTCATTTCTGCTATCCGTTGTTTTTTTACAGCATCCGCAACACCTGTTACTGCGGGAGCTCTTTCAATAACAGCATTACAAGTGTTGATGCCTCTGTAAAGTTCATCCCAAATACCTGCAAGATAGTCCACATTCGGATTCAATTGAGCATCGTAAAAGTGAAAACCCTTGTAAGAACCGTCCGCACCTGTTGCATAAAGGTCGGTACCGTATTCTGAAAAGGTAAGTCCCGGTTGAGTGCCATAATAAGCTCTTAAAGATGCATAAGCGGCATTTGAAGCGTCTTGAAAACCTTTCGTTGTATTAATATAATCGTTGCCAATGCCTGAAACGACGACTTCGTCAAGCACATCTTTACATGATTGGCTGAAAAACAGCAAAGCCAAGATGCTTAGAGTTGTTATTGATTTTTTAAAATTTATATATTTCATTGTACAAAATTTTTAATTTTAATAAAAAATTGAATGATTTAATGAAAATACTGAGGGGGTAATTTAAAATAAACCTTTGAAACAAACCTATAAGGTTTTAAAAAACCTTATAGGTTTATGCACCTCAATATTAAAAATTAGAATTTAACATTGACACCAACCGTATAAACTTTAGTAGCAGGTGTAACACCACCGCCCGGATTATTGCTTTCGTTTACTTCCGGGTCAACACCATTGTATTTGTCGCGGTATTGCGACCAAATTTTAGGTTGTTGAATACTTGTGAACAAACGCAATGATTCGATACCCAATTTTTGAGTCAAATTAGCTGGTAAAGTGTAGCCAAAGTTGATATTCCTTAATTTGACAAAAGAGCCGTCAAAATAAATCAAAGTTTGGTTATTGACAGGAAACTCTTGGTCTTTGTTCGGCTGCGGAAATTCATTGGTTGGATTATTAGGTGTCCAATAATCCACTTTTATTTGCTGATAACGACCTGCCAACTGGTTATTGTTTGCGTGGAAACCACTCAAAATGGTTTGACCGATGCGCGCATATAAAATAAAAGAGAAGTCAATGCCTTTATAGCTAAAACGGTTGGTGATACCACCACTCCAATCCGGGATTTCAGAACCTATGAACGTACGGTCATCGGCATTGATTTTTCCATCAGGCTGTCCCGTCAATTTTCCATCCGTACCTCTACCATTATTATCATTGACTTTGATTTGACCGACGCGGCTGTTATAAGATTTTGCTAAGTCCGCTTCATTCGTTTGCCAGATACCATCTTTTTTCAAATTGAAAAAGGCTGAAAGCGGTTTGCCAATAAACCAACCATTACCCGGATCATCTACTGCACCATTGTACAATGAGATAATTTGCTCATTGTTTTTAGTGAAAACTATGTCTGAACTCCATTTGAAGCCACCTTTATCCACGTTGACAGTTGTAAGGCTTAATTCAACCCCCTGATTTTGTGTTTCACCGACATTGCGCGTTACAGAAGAAAAGCCAACAGAAGTCGGTAATTGGTCTGCCAACAACAAGTCTGTTGTATTGACTTTATAGACTTCAATAGTACCATTAATACGTCCTTTTAGTATGCTAAAATCTAAACCAATATTTTGAGTTGTTGAAGACTCCCATTTCAAATCGGGATTGCCGATTGTACTTGGGCGTTGACCAAAAGCGGCTGTTGTACCCCAAGCGTAAGCTGTGCGGCTCAACAAGCCTTGCGTTTGATAAGGCGCAACCGCTTGATTACCGACTGCACCATAGCTGACGCGGAGTTTCAAAATATCGAGCCAATTGGTATTTTTCAAGAAATTTTCTCGGTTGATATTCCAACCCAAAGCAAGACCTGGGAAGTTACCATATTTGGTGTTCTCTCCAAATGGGCTTGCTCCATCACGGCGCAAAGTGGCAGTCAATAAATACTTACCATCATAATCATAGTTCACACGACCCATGTACGAGTTGATTGTTCGTTCAACCAAGCCACTACCAACACCTGTAACACTACTGGCATTACCTAAATTGTAAAAACTTTGTGTTTCTGCGGGTACACCGAGAACGGAAATATTGCTGAATTCAAAATTGTCTTTTTGAATAGAGTGCAAAACCGTAGCACCTAAATTGTGTTTGCCAAAGGCTTTATTATAATTCACGATGTTTTCAAGTACCCAGTTAAATCCAAACCGATTGTTAACAGCAGCCGTAGGCGCACCATATTTCAAGGCGTTTGTTGTAGAGCCAACAAAACGACCTGCGCGTTGAACAGTAAAATCGGGACCAAAATTGACGCGGTAAGTCAAACCATCCATGATTTTCAATTCTGTATATAGGCTATTGAGAATTCTATATCTTTTCGCTAAATCTATTTGAGCACCCGGCACAATTTCAGACAATGGATTTGTCAACAATGCATCGCTCGTTTGAAAGAAAATAATGTTGCCCGCATCGTCACGCGCTTTTCCCAAAGGGTTTTGCTGTAAAGTAGCACTATAAGGATTCAAATTTTCACCATTGCGAATGCTGTACATCGTATAAGAAGACAAACCGACTTTCAATCTGTCATTAATATTGTGGTCAATATTAGCCCGAAGCGTCATTCTGCTATAATCCAAACCATCAGAAATACCTTTATCTTTGAAAAAACCGCCTGAAATATAGAATGCTGTTCTTTCATTACCCCCTTGAACGCCCAAAGAATGATTTTGTTGAAATCCCTTTTGCAAAATCATAGACTGATAATCGGTTGTCCGATTTTGAGCAATACCGTCTATTTCAACGGCTTCAAAGAGTTTTGAATCCGCAAAAGCATCCGATTTACCACTTGGAACAGGGTTACCCGCAGCATCTTTATACGTACTGCCTGATGCTATACCCCGACGCGATTCACGAATATATTCCGCAAATTCAGGTCCCGAAAATAACTGTATTTTGTCCAATGCCTCCGTTGTGCCAATGTAAGTATCATAACTAATTGTTGTTTTTTTCTTACCCGTTACGCTACCTCTTTTGGTTGTAATCAAAATGACCCCATTTGCGCCCCTTGCACCATAAATAGCCGTGGCAGTAGCATCTTTCAAAATTTCCATTGAAGCCACATCATTCGGGTTAAGGTCTTCGAAACCGCCCGATATTGGAATACCATCCACTACATAAAGGGGATCATTGCTCGCTCTGAATGAACGGCGTCCACGTACTCTAATTGTTGGAACTGCCCCGGGCTTACTACCCGATTGCGATACGTCAACACCTGCAACCCGACCTTGTAAGGCTTGAGCCACATTGGTAATAGGCATTTCGGTAATCTGCCGAGCATTGATAGAGGATATAGCGCCCGTCATTTGGCTCTTTTTCTGCGTACCATAGCCTACAACCACCAACTCGCCTAAAGCCGCTGCATTTTCAGCTAACAAGATATCAATAACACTTTTATTACCAACGCTTACCTCTTGTGCATCAAAACCTATATAGCTGAACACCAATGTCGCATTATTAGCCGCTTGTAAACTGAAAGCACCATTGTCATCTGTTATACCACCTTGCGTTGTTCCTTTCACAACCACACTTACCCCAATGAGGGGTTCACCTGTAGCATCCGTAACTTTGCCCGTAATTTGTCGGGTCTGAGCCATTGCAATCTGACAACTTGCCAAAAGTGTCAGTGCCAGCACCAATCTTTGTAATACTTTTTTCATAATTCCGGAATGTTGTTTAGTTAAAATATTTTAGAAAATGTGAGGTAATTGAAAAAAACAAAATTTAATTTGGGTAAATTATTGTCTTCTAATTAAATCGTTCAAAATTCGACATAATTATCGAATATTAATTCAAATGAGGATTATAAATTTACGCAATCGTTCCCGATACTGAGGGGGTGCGCTTTTTATTATCAGATGATTATCATAAAAACACCTTTTTTTACCTTTTTAAAAGAATTTCAAATCCTCTAATATTCATTCTATACTGAAAAATAAGGTTTAAATAAAATTTTTAATGGCAAAATGAACTAAATTCAGAACAAATGTCTAAAAATCTCTTCTATACTTATACTGAAATTTCATCCATTTCTGATACTTATTTGACATTAAGTTCTTATTTTATAGCATTTACTCATTATTTTTATAAATTTTCATAAAATGAAGCCTATTAGAAAATATTTTCAGAAAGGGTCTAATAAAGATACATTTCAAACACCCAACTGGGGCGTCACTATTTTCGATTTGGGTCATCATATCCACCCACCCAATACCAGCTACCCCGACAAGCAACATCCCAATGGCTATTATTTCGATTGGGAAAAAGGGCGCGTTTTTTAGGCATTTCACCCTTGCAATTTAGGCGAATGCCTGTTTCGGGATTGGAGATTTAGGGGTTTTACTGAGGGGGTATCTGAATTATTGTAACAATTGGATAAAATAAAAGCCAGTTGATTTTCAATGATTTATAATACTGGATGCTTCCTGCCAAGGTAACACTTCTAAGGTCGTTCTTTTCTGTGTCAAATCGCCGCCATAGACTAAAAAACAGGTGGGATTTTCGTTTTGTGCCAGCTTTTCAAACAGTGTCAAATTTTTGAAAAATGAGTTATTAAGAGTTTTACCGGCTTTGATTTCAATGGCTTTCAAACGATTACTTTCTTGGATTACCAAATCTACTTCGTTCATATTGCTGTCTTGCCAAAAGTAAAAAGCAGGGTTTTTACCTGTATTCAAGTATTGTTTCAACAACTCAACGATGACCATATTTTCGAATAAAGCACCTTTCGCAAAATGCGTATTCAATTGCGTTTCATCTTGAATGTTCAAAAGTGAACATGCCAAACCCGTATCATAGAAGTACAATTTAGGGGTTTTAACAATACGTTTGTCAAAATTGCGATAATAAGGCGGTAATAAAAAAACGATAAAACTGGCTTCCAGTAAACTCAACCATGATTTAACTGTTTTAGCTTCAATTCCTAAAATATTACCTATTTCTGTAAAATTAACTAATTGCCCTGCCCTGCCCGCACATAAAGCCAAAAATTGTCGAAACAACCGCAAATCCATGACACGCGTTATCTGTCGCACATCGCGCTCAATATAGGTGCTGATATAGCTGGGATAAAAATCCATCGGAGCGATGTTTTTGTCATAAATACGGGGATAACCGCCCGTAAAAATGAAACTTTCAGGTGAACTCATAGCTCGATTAACGGCTTTCAATTCGAGGTATGAAAAAGGTAAAAGTTGTTGCAAGGCAACTCGACCTGCCAATGACTGCGTGATTTTTTCGAGCAACAGGAAATTTTGTGAGCCTGTCAAAATATACTCGCCAACGATACCCCGTTCATCAGTATAGTGTTTTAGGTAGGGTAACAATTCCGGAACGGTCTGAATTTCATCTAAAATCACTCCTTGTTGATAGGTTTGCAAAAAGCCGTGGGGGTCACTCACCGCAAAGTCGGCATTTTCAGCCAATTCAAGATTGAGATATTGATATTCCGGGCGCAACCGTTTAGCGAAGGTCGTTTTACCTGATTGTCGAGGACCTATCAATGCCAATAGCGGATATTGGTTCAATAAAATATTGGCTCTATCTTCAATATGACGTGGTATCATTGCTGAAATTTTGAAGCAAATTTAAGATATTTTATGTAAATCGGTAATTTGATTCCTGATTTACATAAAAATATGGTGTAATTCAATGCTTTTACTGAGGGGTGTACTAAGTAACAAACAGTTCAAAATTGCCTGTATGAATAACACTGAAAGTAGTCTTACATACTTTAAGTTGAAGAAATCATACCTATTTTTTCATGTTCACTTTAAATTCTAGGTACTAATTTTTAAACTTGACTTACAAAATTCGGATAAATTATAAGCTTTTAGAAATATAATACTTTGAAATTCAGATTTTTTCTACATTGTTGATTAATGCGAACAGAGTTTGAAGTGTCAAGTACGATTGCTTTACTTTATTTAATTTTAACTGTAAACTATGAAAATCAAACACCTCATCCTCATTTTATGCCTTTTTACTGAGGGGGTCATCTTCTCTCAAAAGCTACCCGATAAAAAAGATATACTCGCTAAAATGACGCTCACCAATTCATTTTTTATGCAAAACTGGCCCGACCCCGGTAAAGAGCTTGTGCATGAAAGAGTGCGCCCTGCCAATATCTGGACGCGCGCCGTTTACTACGAAGGCTTGATGGCACTGTACGCGATTGACCCTCAAAAACCATATTACGATTACGCTGTCCTCTGGGGTGAAAAACACAAATGGAACTTGCGAAACGGCATCAAAACTCGCAACGCCGACGATGAAGCCTGTGGTCAGACCTATATTGACCTCTATCTCATGGACAATCCAAAAGGTTCCAAACAGAAAAATCCTGAGCGAATCGAAGCCATAAAAGCCAATATGGACACTATTTTAGCGGATAATCGCAATAATCATTGGTGGTGGATAGATGCCCTGCAAATGACAATGCCTGTGATGGCAAAGTTGGGCGTATTGTATAAGGATAATCGTTATTTTGAAAAAATGTATGCCCTATATGATTTCACTAAAAATCAACACGGCGGCAAAGGACTTTATAATCCGCAGGACAAGTTGTGGTGGCGCGATAAAGATTTCGTCGCTCCTTACAAAGAGCCGAACGGTGAAGATTGCTATTGGTCACGCGGTAATGGCTGGGTATATGCTGCCCTCGTGCGTGTGCTGGATGTGATGCCTAAAAATGCTCCCCATCGAGCCGAATACCTCCAAATGTTTAAAAACATGTCGGAAGCCCTCTACCCTATCCAACGCATTGATGGCTTTTGGAACGTGAGCCTTCATGACCCAACAAATTATGGTGGCAAAGAATTGACGGGCACTGCCCTGTTCACTTATGGCATGGCGTGGGGCATTCGCAAAGGTTTTTTAAATAAGAAAAAATACAAACCCACTGTCATAAAAGCTTGGAATACGATGGCTACTGAGGGGGTGCATCCCAACGGTTTTTTGGGCTATGTACAAGGCACGGGCAAAGAGCCAAAAGACGGTCAGCCCGTGACACATACATCCGTACCCAATTTTGATGATTTTGGTTTGGGTTGTTTTTTATTGGCAGGAAGTGAGGTATATAAATTATTATTTTAATAACCACGTTCCTTTAGGGCGTGGTCAGAGATTTCACCTTATTCTGGCTTTAGCCACTCACTTTTTTTTAATTTAAAATGAGTGGCTAAAGCCTTTTGCCTGCTTTTCATCCTGCCACGCCCTAAAGGAACGTGGTTAGCCAATAACAATATTTATTTTCAAAACAATTACTTATAAAATTAGAACTGCGTATATTTTCAGTTAAAATTCAATTAATTTTCAATTAAAAATATGTTTTATTTCCATTAAAAATCAATTAAGGAAAAATAATGTCAAAATGAGGTTTATCTTTATCCCACTTTTCAACCAGTAAATTATGAAAATACGATGATTATTTCTTTCGTCAATGAAAAGGGTGGTGTCGGCAAAACTACCCTTGTCACCAATGTTGCTGCTTGTTTATCACAACGCGGATATAAAGTTTGTTTAGTAGATACTGATCGCCAACAAGCCTCAACGGTGTGGTACAACAACCGCGAAAAAGGCGATATTTTCATCAGTAGTTGCACTGAACCCAAAGCCTTGAGCAAACATTTGACGCAATTAATCGAACAATACGACATTGTTTTAGTGGACGGACGACCGCATATTGATGAGATGCTCGACCGCACCATGCTCGCCAGCGATGTGGTTATCATACCCGTTAAACCGAGTTTATACGATTTCAGAAGTTTTGAAAATTTCTTTGACCGATACGAGCAAGTTAAAAAAGTAAAAGAACTCAGCGAGGGTAAATTGCTTGCTTACGTGCTTTTTAATGAGTATAAAGAAAGAAATATCCTTTCACGAGAACTCAGAGAAGCCATTGAAGAATATGACTTAGGCAAACTCCAAACGCGCATTGCCCCACGAGAGGCGTATAAACAAACGCCTAAAGCAGGCATCGGCGTTACTGAATATACGGATAAAAATGCCAAAGAAGAAATAGAATCTTTGTGCCACGAATTAGAAAGCATTATTAAAGAGTTAACTGAAAATTAATTTAAAAATAGCATTAAATTTCAGTTAAAAATCAATTAAATTAACATCAAATTTCAATTAAGCAATGGAAAAAAATCCTAAAAATATAAAAATGAGCAGCAGGAGGAATCTCTCTCCTGACGACCAAGAGAAGGCTTTGCAACAGCTTCAAAATATATCCGCTACCACTCCCCCACCCATTATAGTTGAACCCGAAGTAGAAGAAAAAGATGTAGTGAGAATTTCAATTGACATTCCAAGACCCCTGTATGAAAAAGTCAAAAAAGAAGCGAAACTAAGGGGATATAGCATGAGAGCCTTTTTCGTGCAACGTGGCTGGGAGTATTTTGAATAATGGGTGATGGGCGATAGGTAATGGGTAATAATCAGTTTTAAAAGTTTAATTGAAATTTAATGTATTTTTAATTGAATAATAGCATTAAATATGCATTAAATTTAAATTAAAAAATGAATTTAATGCAAAATTTAGGTATTTATACTGAGGGGTATGCGGTATAATTTTATACTCAACAATGTGAAGGTTTGAAACAGATTTTGCACAATCGTGATTTCTAATGCTCATGAAATTGATAATTCATTCAACATTTCACCATCTACTAACCCAAAAACAGGGCTGTTTAATGCCTTTAGAGCGATTCAATCTAAATTAACCACACCAACTCGATATTCATTCTTTTCAGCCCTCAGCGGATAAATAAAGCCCCTTTAAACTCAATTCTCCTATCTCAACCAAGTTGCACAATCAAAAAAATGCGCGGCGGTTTATTTTTTCAACAAAAAAGTCTTTAATAAAAAAAAAATTAAATCGTCGTGCTTTAAAGACTTTTAGTCTTTTTCTTTAGTCTTTAATATTTTAGGGGTCTCTTCCTTTTATATTTTTTGATTGCTTTATTTCATTGATTATCAATAAGTTATAAGGCAAAACGGTACATAAACAGGGATAGCTATAACGGTACATAAACAGGGTTGATTTTTAGCTATAACGGTACATAAACAGGGTTGGTTTTTAGCTATAACGGTACATAAACAGGGTCATGACGGTACGTAAACAGGGATGACGGTACATAAACAGGGTCATGACGGTACATAAACAGGGTTAGCCGCTCCACTATGGCGGTACATAAACAGGGTTCATCTTTAAAATAGGTACATCCTTTTTTTGTTTATGTACCGTTATATTTTATCTTCACAGCATGATTTTTTTGACACATAGTTAACATAGAACACATAGGTTGGATGTGAAAAATCTATGTGTTCTATGTCAACTATGTGTCAAAAAAAAATAACTTTAATTGAACTTTAATTGAAAAATAATTGAAATTAAGCATTAGAAATACATTAAGCTAAGTTAATAACGAGTAACTAATAACCCATAAACGATTAGCCGCTTATGCCAGAAACAACCCTACCTATTGCCCGAATCGATAACACGTTTGTGTACAACGCACGGTATCAACTGTCTGCCCGCGAGGCAAAAGTGATGCTCTATCTGATTAGTAAAATTGACCCGATTAAGCAGAGCCAACTGAATGAGCAAATCATTTCGGTCAAAGAATTGGAAGCCATACTCAAAGGGGACGGCAAAAAATGGGGTGGTTTGTACGAAGAAATGCGCACTTTTCAAGACCGTATGATGGGGCGCACCATTACGATGCCAACAGATATTGAGATAGATGGCAAGACTTTTCCGGGCAAAATGAACTGGTTTCAGTACATCGCGCCCGTGCGGATGGAAGATGGCAGTATCGGTATGCGTTTCCTTTTTTCGCAACCGCTTCAACCGGCTTTGCTGAATTTGAAAGAGTACGTAGGCGTCGAGTTATTAGAAGTTATTCCCTTGAAATCGAGTTTTTCTATTCGGATGTTTCAAATTTTTCGGGCGCATCGGAATCGGTTGGCGAAGTATCAAAAGAAATCGCATTTGCGCTATGAGATAGAAGAGTTGAAAAGTTTGTTGGGTGTGGATCAGAAATATGAGGATTATGGGAATTTCAAAAAACGGGTTTTGCAGCCTTTAGAAAATGAAATATCGCAGCATACCAGCATAAAAGTGACTTGGAAAGGCATCAAAAAGGGTCGAAATATAGAGGAAATTGAGTTTGAATTTTGGGATAAAGTCAGTCGGCAGGAATCCCCTCAGCAAAAAGACCTTTTCAGCGGCTTAAAGTTTGAGGATATGAGTTATGCGCAAGTCAAGGCGTTTGACCGTCTGGTGGCGTATAGCGTGCAAGATAATATTGCTATTGAAATGATTGGTAGGGTAGGGGCTTCTGAAGTCATCGGTTTTGAAGATTGGTATTTTGAAGAAGTCATCAAGATTTTTGAATCCAAAACCGAGCAAGTAGAAGAAGATGCCAAAGCGGGTACGATTGTCAATTGGTTTTTAAAGAAAAAAATATTTGAGCAAGGCGACCATTTTGCTACTATTATGGAACGGCTGAATATGAGGAAAAAAGAGTTAGAGAAAAAAGCACCTGAAAGTTGGGACAACCGCCTGCTGGCTAAGACTATATCGGCACAAGCCTTTTTGAAAATTCTTAAAGCTAAAAAATAATTTACTGATGTTACGCAAGCGGCAGAGCCGCAAAATATTTGTAGTGAACAACCCAATAATATTTCGCAAGGTGCAGCGCGCCGGAATATCATTTGTGTAAGGTGTCGGTGCGCTGCACTGCACTTTGTTCGTAACATCAGTAATTTATATTTAATAGAAAAATAATTGAAATTTAATTGAAATTTAATGCTATTTTTCAATTAAATTTCAATTATTTTGACTTTTTTACTGAGGGGTCTGGCTGTAGTTCATTAGTATCATCTCCTTTCAATTCTTTTAAATAATTCTTTTTGGATACTACTTTTTCTGCTCGTTCTTCTTCAATGAGTTTACGGGCTTTTCCTGCCATGCTGCCTCCTTTCACGGCGGCATCTCTATTTTCATCAAACCCTTGTGCATCATCTTTGATAGATTCGCTTCTGGTCAGTTCTTCGCCCAATGCTGTGAAAATCAGCTCTAAAGGCGTCATGTGGTCGCGTAGATTGTGGCTCAGTTTGGTCAATCCTTTGAGGTCTTTATGCTCCGTTGGGGTCAATCCGAATGTTCCTTTGGCGATAACAGCCGTTAAATTAGAGTATTCTTTTCCTTCTTTTACGCCTCTATTTTTCCATTCGTTGGTGAGTTGTTTGCGCGTTTCGATGCTTTGCATACGTCGCTCTATCCATTCATCGGTATAACCTTTGGCTTTATAAATCTCTACCATCCGCTCAAATCCTAACTCAGGATTTTCGGTTTCTTGTATCCGTTCCGAGCCGACTTGTGCGAGCCACAACTTGAGCGGCTCTGCTTTTGGAGAGGGTACGGACATGACGATGCGTAAAATACCGTCCGTGTTGGCGCAATCTGTTTTATAAAATTTCCCGTCTGCTGCTTGCATTTTAAGTTGTAACCAAAACGGTTGCAACTGACTTTCATTGGATAAATTTTTCTTAACTTTCGTCCAATACTGTCTTGGATTGTCGGTGTCTGCTAAGACGGCGATGACATCAATGATAGCAAAATACCATTGCTCATCGTGCCATGTTTTTCTGATTGCGCTCTCTTCAAAGGGGGTTAATGCATTTTCCATAGTGGTCGTTTTAGATAGTTTTATAGGAATGATTAAAAACGCTACAAATTAATTGTTTTAATTTTAAAATAAAAAAATTTTTTTGTTTTAAAATTAAAAAAACATACCCCTC
>JAYUUR010000213.1:0-4818 GCA_043754475.1 Saprospiraceae bacterium
TTTGCTGCTTGTGCGAATAATGGGTTGAAAATGCCGTTAGGTATGGCATATCGGTAGAAAACAAATCAAAAGCACGTTAAAAGTGGCGTAGCCACGATATATTCATCATTAAATATATAGTCCCTCTGGGACTTACAACAGATTTTTCTCTACTTTACTACCGATATTATATGCCTAACGGCATTTTCAACCCATTATTCGCATTGCTTAGAATTTAAAAGCATGAAATAGATTGTTTATTTTGATTTTGAGCGAACCTGATTTTAATTCAGATACTTTTAATTGAAGACAGGAAAATATGCTTAAGAGGCATTAAATCGCTATTTTTCCTTGTAGTCGTTCGCTTTTTGAAATATGTTTTGTGCTGAATCTTTGAAATTATATCTTTAATTGACTAAAATTCTTCAAAATGAAAGTAGTATTTGGTAATCAAAAGGGTGGGGTAGGGAAGTCAACGCTCTGTGTGATGTTGGCAAATTATTTAACCCTTGTGAAAAAAAAGGAAGTCTTAATCATGGATATGGACTTTCAAAAAACGATTGAAGAGCATCGGCAACAAGATATTGCGCTCTCAACGGGTGAAATGCCCTATGAAATATTGCCTATCGAAACGGCTGATTATCCGCATTTTGCACAGCAAATTGAAGATGATGGCACGATTGTCATCATTGATTTGCCCGGTCGTTTGGATGATGATACGCTGATTCCGATTCTAAAAGATGCCGATTTTGTGATTTGTCCATTTCAATATGAGAAATATGCGTTCGGCAGCACCTTGACTTTTGCAGAAATTGTCAAGCATTTCGACCCGAAAAAACAGATATTTTTTGTACCGAATAGGTACAGCAACACGATAACTTACGGCGAATTGAAGAACAAAGTGGACGCCGTTTTGAATGGTTTGGGAACGGTGACGAAGCCCATCACGCAACGTGTAACGCTTACACGCATCAATACTTTTCAAATCTCAGAAGAGCAGAAAAAAATAGTAGAAGAGGTTTTTGACTTCATTTCTACAAAATTCAATTAAAAATTCTATTAACGGCATAAAAAATATAAGCAATGAGTACGATAAAAAACTTAGTAAAAACATTCAAAGAGCGACAAGGGGCTGAAATTACTCCTCCAATTGCCGAAAATACTGAGGGGGTAGGGGTACTTCAAACGGCAATTGTAGGAAAGCCTAAAGCCTTAGAACCTAATAAAAAAGTAGCTGCCCCTAAAAAAAAGACTGTGGTAGCAAAGGAAAGCAAAACGGCAAAAAGTATAAAAACGATTATGCCGAATATGAATCTGACGGATAACTTTTTCGCCTCTCTGAACGAAGAGTCATTTTCTTACGAGAAGAGTAAATTTGCCTACATTGATAAAAAAATCTATGAAGTTTTGATGACTTTGAAGCGTAAAAAGGATGTTAAAAACATTTCGTCGCTGATTAATGCGGCTTTGTCTCAATTTATAGAGCAAAATAAAGACGATATTAGGAATATATTTATGGACGATTTATTGTAAAAGTCACTTCAATTTTAAAAACCTAACAGTTCTATTCAATCCATTTTTTATTTTTCCCCTTATTCAATTGCAAATAATTCTCAGTTAAAACAACCTTTTCGCCTGTAATGGATTCAACGCTTTTCCTTGCTTTACCGCCTTTGATGGCGATAGTGCGCGTAACTTCTTCACCTAAAGATGTTAAAATAAGCTCTAAAGGCGTCATGTGGTCGCGTAGATTTTGGGAAGATTTGGTTAAGTTTTTATGGTCTTTATGTTCCGTTGGTGTCAATCCGAAAGTGCCTTTTGCAATGGTTGCCGTTAGAATTGAAAACTCTTGACCTTCTTTGACATCACGCTTTTTCCATTCATCTGTCAATCGTTTGCGGATTTCGATGGACTGAATGCGCTCTTTTATCCAATCTTCGGAATACCCTTTGGCTCTATAAATTTCAGCTTGGCGTTCAGTCATCAATTCAGGATTTTCAGTTTCCTGTATGTGAATTGTGCTGACCTGCGCCATCCATTGCTTTAAAGGCTCAGCTTTGGGCGATGGGACAGACATGACGATTCTTAAAATGCCCTCTGTATTGGCGCAATCGGTAGGGCGCATTTTACCATCAGGTGCAAGAAATTTCATCTTTTGCCAAATCGGCAAAACTTCATTTTCTTTTTCAATTTGCTTTTTAACCTTATTCCAATATGCCGCTGGCTGTGGGCTATCGGTTAAAGCCTCAATGACATCCACAACAGAAAAATACCATTGCTCATTGTGCCATGCTTTGCGAATTTCTTTACCCTCAAAAGGGATAAGGTTAGATTTTTCCATAGTAATCATTTTATAATTTTTTTGTGATGAAAGATTTTGTTTTATAAAAAACACATTTGTATGCAAAAATAATTTTTAAAAGTAAAACAAAAAGATTTTTTTCAAAAAATAATACATTTTTTCTGAAAATATATGACCATGGTCATTGCCTCTATTGACCTCAGTAAAATAGGCTTTTACTCACATAATTTGATACTTACCAAAAATACTGTCCTCTTTTTAAAACTTATCACAAGGCAAGACGCTTATTAATCTGAAAACTCCGAAGATTTTTCAATGTTTAAATAATGTTTTTGAAAAACAGCGTCTAATTGCTGTTTTGAGATGTTATTGTCTTTTTTGAAGGCTTCAAATTGTTGAGCGTGTAATATTATTTCTAACCCTTTAAGAAAAAAGAATCGGGTGACTTTACCTTTTGAACCACCGAGTTCGCAAATCCATTGAATATTTTCATCTTTTGTTAGTTCATCTTGAATTTCATAAAAGTAGGCACCGATAAAAAAGCATAGAGTATACTAAAGTGAAAGTGGTTTTCGGTTTTAGAATTTATAAAATAGTATTTTTGTAAAAAATCATGTTAGAAATATCTGAAAAAGACGTATTAGAATTAAAGATTCTGCATAAATCTATCAAAGACAAGCGCAAGGCAGACCGGATAAAACTGATTCTTTTGCTTAATAAAGGCTTCAGTCAAAAAGAAGTAGCCGAATTTTTACTATTAGATGACGATACTGTTAGTAAATGGCGACATCTTTTTGTTAATCGTAAAGATAATACAAGTTGGTTAGAAGATAATTATGTTGGTTATTGGGGTAAATTATCTTCGCATGAATTAAGTCATGTACGGGTGTATTGTGAAACATTTCGAGTTCAAAATAAACAGGAGATACATGATTTTATTCACACGACGATGGATATTGATTATGATTTGAGTAGTGTCCAAAAATTAGTTCGTCGCATCGGTCTGTCGCATCAACAAATGCATCGTCTTCCAGGGAAAGTTGACCCTGCAAAACAAGCTATTTTTGTTAAAAAATATGATGACACTATTGAACAACTCACTGATAATCAAGTAGTTGTATTTATTGATGCTGTACATCCTCAACATAATACAGAGCCTACAAAAATATGGTCTACTGTGGGAGAACAACGCTATATCAATAGTAATACAGGGCGACAACGAATCAATATAAATGGTGCATATAATCCATTTAATCAAGATGTCATTGTGCGTCAGGATAAAACAATTAATGGACTTTCAACGATTGCTTTATTTGAACAAATTACGCTCTTTTATAAAAATACAAAATTACAAGTTCTTGCATTTGCTGATAACGGTAGAGCTAATAAATCACGACTTGTCAAACAATGGCTTGAAAACCAGTCATTTATAAAAGTCATTTATTTACCGCCTTATTCACCTAACCTCAATCTTATAGAGCGTCTATGGAAATTTATGAGAAAGAACGTCATCAACACTAAATATTATTCAGAATTTAGAGATTTCAAAAAAGCTATTGATCAATTCTTTGAAAATATTGATTCCTTTAAAAGTCAACTCAAAACTTTCATCGGAACAAAATTTCAGATTTTCAAGCTGCCTTTAGGGAAATTGTAAACCGAAAACCACTTTCACTTTAGTATAATAATATTTTTAATGCTTTCAAAATCTTGAACTCTAAAAGTCTCCCAGCCCAGAACATCTTTAAGGAATTTAAAAACGCCTTCAATTTTACTGCGTTGGAGATATAACTGATAAACAAATTGCGCTGTTGTGGTCTCATCTATCTGATAATTAGTGATAAGTAGCATGGGTTCTTTGAAAATAGGTTTACCTTGATTGTCATAAAATCTGACTCTAACAATATTATACGTTCTATTTTTAAGGACAATTGTGTCCCATTCAAAAATAGCTTTAGGCTTTACATAGACCTTTTTTTTGAAACATACTTTTTCATACGTTTTCTCTATCCGATGAGCGAATTGGACGATACCCCATTTAATCGGCATATCTTTTTGTTTTTTCTCATCGAAGGCTTCTACGGATGAATTACGATTACCTTTAAGACGAATTACAAATTTATCGCCTAATTCATTGTCTATTAAGTCAAATAATTCTTCGTCATCATGACCCCTATGCAATATATGTGTTAGAATAACATCTTCGTTTTGCGCTTTAAAATTTTCATGATTTGACCGAATACTTGAGAAATAGAGGGCTTTTTGGTTATAAACTTCTTCTTTTTCCAAATATTCTTCAAGCTCTTTTACGCGGTCTGTATCAGCGAGTTTACCACTTTCAAACGCTTTTCTTTCTTTGTCGCTCAAAAAATGGGGGTCACGATTGCTATATGGAACAGAACTTAGTAAGCCAATACGAGAATTGGAACGATCTAAAACAATAGAGTTAAATGTAGAATATCCTCGTATCCATCCACCTGACAAAGACTTAACCCAACCGAGGTTTTCTAATTGCTGGCTTTCTGGTTTACGTATAT
>JAYUUR010000214.1:0-14678 GCA_043754475.1 Saprospiraceae bacterium
ATGGCTTTCCGCCGTCTCTCGGTTGGTACGTAGCCTATTGCTGGGTCTAACGTTCTGAGGCGTTCGAGTTCAGCCGCTTCCCATGCTTTTTCAGCTAAATGAAGTTTATTTTTTTTCTCGATGGCAACTGTATTTTCCTCGCTTTCACGTTTATTTTTTGAATTAAATTCATGCGAGTTATTCTTTGCAACCCTTTTTTTACGTATAATACTGAGGGGGTCGCGTGAATTATCTTTTTCAGACAATACATCGTTTTTATTGCCAATGCCACTTAATTGCTCATTTTTAAGAGCATTTTGAGATAAATTTTTATGAGATTTTTTTATTTTAAAAGGGAAAAAAAACAGAGAAATAGCTAAGGAGAATAGGACTGCCAATGAAAGAAGTGTTCTTAATTTCATGCTAATAGCGTTTGTTTTTGATAAATAATATTGATTGATGCAATTTTTAAGTATTGAATTGGTTTCGATAAATTTGGTTTTAATGCGACTAATGGGTTGAAAATGCCGTTAGGCATCGCATATCGGTAGAAAACAAATTAAAAGACAAATTTAGCGATTATAGCCCATTATTATTTTTAAAATAATAAAAATAAATACCCTTTTGTCGAAATTGGTAAACCATAAAGAGTTAAACATTAAAAAAAATGTGTAGATTAAATTTTACAAAACGCCTACCTTCGTGCCGATTATCACACTCAAAATTGTTCTAATTTTATTCTAATGAAAAATAAAACCTTACTATTCATCATTGCTAATGTCTTCATTATCAATGCTTTATGCGCTCAAAGTCGGAGCGAATTATTTTTTAAAAATGCTGATACGCTCAATAAAAAACGGGTTGTCGGGCTGGTTGCAGCGGGGGCAGTAGGCTATACAGGCGCAGTCCTTTTACTCAATAACGTTTGGTATGCCGATTTTCCTCGTAGCAAATTTCACACTTTTCAGGACAATGGTGAGTGGAATCAGGCAGATAAAGGCGGCCACGTCTTGACGGCTTATGTCGAAACCAAATGGGCATATCAGGCTTTCCGTTGGGCGGGTGTTAAAAATAGGAATGCGGCTTGGTTGGGCATTGTCACAGGTACGATTTTACAAACGACGATAGAAGTGCTTGATGGTTTTTCAGCACAATGGGGATTTTCAAATGGTGATATGATTGCTAACGCCAGTGGTTGCGCTCTTTTCGGCTTGCAACAAGCGGCTTGGAATGAGCAACGAATCCTTTTAAAAGTATCGAATTTTCCTAAGAAATATTCCAAAACGCTTGTAAAAGATGCAGATGGCTCTTCAAAATCCATCAGTTCGATGTCAAAAACACTTTATGGGAGTAATTATGCTGAAACTTTTTTTAAAGATTATAATGCTTTAAATTGGTGGCTTTCTATCAATCCTCGTAGTTTTGCTAAAAATTCACGCATACCCGCATGGCTGAATATTGACTTAGGTTATAGTGTTGAAAACGTTTTTGGTGCGTATGGCAATTATTTTCCGGCTAATGATTACACGCTTTATCCGCGCCATCGGCAATATTTTTTATCATTGGATATTGATTTGAGTAAAATAAAAACCAACAACAAATTTGTAAAAGCCCTGTGCAATACTTTCAATTTTATCAAAATCCCTGCACCTGCATTGGAATATAATTCTCTCGGAAAATTCAAATTTCATCCTATTTTGTTTTAAAATTTTCAACTTTGCAGGAGAATTCAAATGAAATATGAAAATAGATTGGAATTATTGGATAATTGGCGTTTTGGCTGCTGTTTTTTTTCTACCGTTTTTGGGCGGCGTACACCTGTTTGATTGGGATGAAATCAACTTCGCCGAGTGCAGTCGCGAGATGATACTGAGGGGGGAGTACCTACGCCCGCAAATCAATTTTCAACCGTTTTGGGAGAAACCACCGCTTTTTATGTGGTTGCAAAGTCTCTCTATGCATATTTTTGGCGTTAATGAATATGCTGCCCGTTTCCCCAACGCTATATGCGGCATCGCTACACTCCTTATTATATATCATTTAGGAAAGACGCTTTACGACAAGGCTTTTGGTTGGCTTTGGACGCTTTCTTACATCGGCTCTATTCTCCCGCATCTTTATTTTAAGAGTGGAATCATTGACCCTTGGTTCAATTTATTCATTTTTTTATCACTGATTTTTTGGATAAAAAATGACAGCCCCCTAACCCCCAAAGGGGGGATACCTTCGAACGAATCTTTGGAGGAAGTGTTAAGAGTAAATGCAAAAGGGTTTCAATTTTTAAAATATAAATACCTTATCCTTGCTGGTATATTTGCAGGCTTGGCTATTTTGACAAAAGGACCTGCCGGATTTTTAATTATTGTATTGACAATATTTTGTAAGTTATTGATTTACAAGGAGTTACGTTGGATTAAAATAAAACAATTTGTTTGTTTTTCAATAATAGCCCTTTTGGTGACGATGCTTTGGTTTGGTATTGAGACGCTTAAAAATGGCTTTTGGTTTATCCAAACTTTCATCGAATACAATATTAGATTAGCTAAAACAGAAGATGCTGGGCATGGTGGTTTCGTCGGTTATCATTTTGTGGTGATATTTTTTGGCTGCTTTCCTGCGTCTATATTCGCCTTGCGAGCCTTGTATAAAAGCTATAATTTTTTCAATGAAAATGTCGATTTTACACGTTGGATGAAAGTGTTGTTTTGGGTAGTCATCATACTTTTTAGCATTGTTCAATCCAAAATAGTACATTACTCCTCGATGTGTTATTTGCCTTTGACTTTCCTTTCAGCCATTACTTTAAAAAATATCATCGAAGATGGTTTCTTTTTTCCTTTTAAGAGAATATTGCTGATAGGGGTGGGCAGTATAATTGGCTTAATTGTCATTGCCATTCCGTTTGTTGGTCAAAATATTTCAATACTCAAACCACTTTTTCAAGACGACATTTCTGCTTTAAAAAATTTGGAAGCACCTGTAGAATGGTCAGGGTTGGAGGCAACCGCTGGACTTTTAATGCTATTTAATGTATTTTTCTTTATTTTTACCTTGAAAAACGTTAAAATACTGAGGGGGGTAAGCCGATTGTTTTTAGGAACAGCTATTTTTATTAACTTGGTTTTATTCTTTTTTATCAACAATATTGAAGGCTATTCTCAAAATGCAGCTATTGAATTTTATACTCAAAAATCTACTGAAGATTGCTACGTGACCACCTTCGGTTATAAAAGCTACGCCCATTTATTTTATACAAAAAAACAAATTCCGACGAATCCAAATCATGCTAATAATGAATGGTTACTGAGGGGGGCTGTGGATAAACCGACTTATTGGGTAGCCAAATATTCTGCTAAAGCACAATTGGATACAGTTTCGACATTGCAATATTTATATGATAAAAACGGGTTCGTTTTTTATCAGCGAAAATAGATTTTAATTAATGATGAATGATAAATGGTGAATGATGAATTGCATAAATGCCTGATAATCAATTAATTGCAAACAATTGAAATCCCGTTTATTTTCACTCAACTACTTTATTGAAAATTAAATTATTTCAATTATAGAATGCCCCTCTAATTTTTTAGCGAAATACCCCATTGGTTCAGCTTCAATGCCTTGACCCCTCAGTATTTCAGCAAAATCATCCGCTTTATCGGCTTTCACCGCCACTAAAAGACCTCCAGAAGTTTGAGGATCGCATAAAATAGCGCGTTGATAATCGGTGAGAGAACCGATTTTATGTCCATAACTATCAAAATTGCGTACCGTACCACCAGGTATACATTTTTCATTGAGATAATAGTCAATGGCTTCTTTATTCAACAAAGGCACTTTTTGAAAATCAACCACGGCATTCATATTAGAAGCCTCGCACATCTCAGATAAATGCCCAAGCAAACCAAAACCCGTCACGTCCGTCATAGCCTCCACATAATCGAGTGTGCCGATGAGTGTACCGATTTTATTAAGGCGTTTCATACTGAAGGGGGCGATTTGGGCATGTTCGGGTTTGAGTTTATCCTTTTTTTGAGCCGTTGTAAATATGCCGACACCGAGCGGTTTCGTCAGAAATAAAACTGACCCCTCAGTAGCACCGCCATTTTTCTTAATATTTTTCACATCCACCCGACCTGTTACCGCTAACCCAAATATAGGCTCAGGCGAATCAATCGAGTGACCACCTGCCAAGGGAATACCCGCTTCTGCACAAGCTTTGCGCGCGCCTTCAATGACTTGATTAGCGACCTCTGCAGGGATTTTATCAATGGGCCAACCCAATATTGCAATAGCTAAAAGTGGAGTGCCACCCATCGCATAAATGTCAGAAATAGCATTTACGCTGGCAATCCGTCCAAAATCTTCGGCATCATCTACAATCGGCATAAAAAAATCAGTTGTAGAAATGACCGCCGTGCCATCGCCCAAATCTAAGACAGCGGCATCGTCGCGCTCTTCATTGCCGACGAGCAAGTTTTTATAAAACAGCTTTTCATGCTGATTTTTAAGAATATTATCGAGAATTTTAGGAGAGATTTTGCAGCCGCAGCCTGCGCCATGCGAGTATTGTGTCAGTTTGTACTGAGTGGTAATGGTGGTGTTCGACATATAGTTGCTTTGTTTTTTTAAATATAAAAGGGCAAAACTAATAAAATATTAAACGGAACTGCGTAATAAGTCAAAGCATTTTTTTTGTTTTTTTTATTGATAAATATTGTTATATCCATTTTTTTGATAAATTTGCACATACAAAATTACTTATAAAACATACTATGTCAACAACTCAATCCAAGCGTGAAAAACGCAACTACCTCAAAAAACGCTTGCTTTCGCAAGATGAATTGTGGAAACTGATTATTCCCTTACTATGGGAAGATTTTATTCAATATTTTCTCCCACAATGGGTAGATCAAATAGATTTTTCTCGCAAACCGGATTTTTTAGACAAAGACCTCAAACGTTTGATGCCCAAAGGGAAATCTAAAAACAGAACGGTGGATATACTCATGCGGGTATATCTCAAAAATGGAGAGCATAAAACATTTTTATTGCATGTCGAAGTGCAAGCATATTTCGACCCATATTTTTCAAGGCGAATATTTCAATATTTTTATCGCATTAGTGACCTCCTTCAAGAACCTATTGAAACTCTCGCCATTATGATTGATGAAGACCCAAACTATCGCCCGAATGAATACATTCAGGAGTTTGGTCAAACTAAAGTACATTTCGTATACCATTATTTAAGCTTTTGGACAACCCACCACCTTACCCCGAAGGCAATATTTTTTCAATTCCTTTAGAAGTGGCTTGGCATGCACTGAAGCAAAATAGATTGAAAAGCGATGATGATTTAGAGAAACTCAAATTTCGTTTGATAAAAAAACTCGTTGAAAAGAAAGTAGAAGAGGAAAAAATATATGCTCTATTAGATTTCATAAATATCTATCTGCCCTTTGAAAATCCCGAAAAAGCCCTTAATTTTACTCAAAATATTGATGATTTAATTTTTAAAGATAGCAACATGGAAGCAATAACGATTAGAGAATATCTGATTAAAAAGATGGAAGCACAAATTAAAAAGCTGGAAGGACAAGCTATAAAGGCTGAAAATCAAGCTAAACAAGCTGAAAATCAAGCTAAACAAGCTGAATTGAAACTTCAAAAAGAACAAGAGACAATTATTCTAAATCTTTATGCTAAAGGATTTGCAACAGAAGGTATTGCAGACATTGTCTCTAAACCTTTACCATTTGTTATGGAAATACTTAAAAAGTATTTTGATAATAAATAGAATGCGCCGCTTGTAAAAAATTTAAAATAGGCGCGTTGAATAAAAAAATCAATGACTCGCCTGCGCTTTCAATTTTTCTTTTCGAACTATTTTTTGATCATTATTGCTGTCATAAACACAATATTGCTCATATTTTATAGGGTCTTTTTCTGCCCAAATATCTTTTCCAATGTTACAAGTTTCAATCATCAGTTCGTATATTTTATTGCCTTGTTCGGTGCGAATATCAACGGCAATATCGCGGTCAGCAATTTTATCTTGCTGAATATTCAAAGCATTTTCAAAAACAGTGTAGGCATCAACGACCTTCTGAATTTGATTTTCATTGACGCCTACATCCGCGAGGAAATCAGATTGCGCTCTTGCTACACGGGCTACGCGGCGACCGCAAAATAGCAACTGAGCATCGGTCATATCGCCCATTTTAGCCGTGCCGAATTTACGATAACGCCCTGAACGATTGCCATATTTCATCTCCACACGGGTCATAATACTGCGGATGGCACTTTTAAGTTTTTCGGCTGCAGTGTATTTTTTATCAGTGACAATCATTTGGTCGCCTACCAATTCATCATCATCCGGCAGGTTTTTAAATTTCTCACACTGATTGGCGAAGCCTGTTAGTTTATCAGGAGAAAAACCATATTGTTTGAATTGTTCAATATCTCGGTGAGTGAATCTAATGGTTTGCATACACGATGTGTAGAGGTCAGCATCGGGGAAATTATACATCCGGTGTCCCGTTTGTTTTTTCATAACTCAATGATTTTGAGTGGTTTAAAAATTACAATGTTTCATCAATAAATAATAGTCCCTTTGTCATTGCGAGGTAATTGTCACTGCGAACAGAGTGTGGCAGAACTGAGGGAGTGTCAAGTTTTATTACGACAAAGTTAAAACAGGATTTTTATAAAAACAAATTTATGTTTCTATAAAACAATAATATTCTAATGTTTTACTCAGATTGAATTTTATTGGTTGGCTTTTAATGCATTAAAATAACCTGCACCCATGAGCATTTGCATATACCGGATGCTGCCTTTTTTATTGGCATGTTGAAAATCTCCTATGTCTTCGCGGTCTGTCAAAACGGTTGAGAAATCATGGATGGGCATTTTTGTTTGGCTTTCGACATATGTTTTCAAAGGTGTTAAAAAAGAATCTCGAACGCTTTCGGCGAAAGCAGGGAAATAAGGATTGATGACCAATTTGACCTTAACGCCTTTATTTTGAGCATAGTCAATCATCTCTTTCAAATGCGCCACCATATTTGGAAACATGCGGACTTGGTAGGATTGTAGAGTCGTATCATTAGCAGCCGATGCACTAATTACTCGGTCAATCAGCCAATCTTCATCGGTTTTGTTGCGGTGATACAAAACGCGTTGAAAAATTTCAGAATTATGGCGATACAGCCACGATACTTTACCGCCATAAACAATCTTACGCCCCGCCCAACCATCAGGCGAGTGGATACCCCTCAGTAAAGTGTCTAATCGGACAGATGCAGGGGTGTATAAATTAAAACCGGATTTGAGCATATCATTTTCACGATCGCAAAGAGTGACATCCACCACCATCACTTTGGGTGCTTTATGGTGGTCGAGATAGTCCATGACAAGGCATTTAGCCAAGTCGGCTGGCATACCATTATAACTGATATTCATGGTTTTCAATGAAGTCAACTTTTCAACTTCGGGTTGATAAAATGTCAATCCCCTTGAATTACCTACAAAAAGAATTTCTGCATCTTGATTTGAGTAATAAAGGCGCGAGTAGCGGAATTGGCTATTTTCTGTCGTTTTATGTAAAAAATAACCGCCAATACGGTCGCCTAAAAGGGCAAGTGATAAAAAAGCAATAATCCAAGTAATCTGTTTCCCCATTTTTGAATGAATTATATCTTTAAAATTGGTTTTAGTAATGCTCTAAAATAGCTTGTTAATAATGAAAGTTTACTGCTTCGATTGATGTTTGCCCCCTAACCCCCGGAGGGGGAACACCTTAGGAAGAATTGGAAAAAAAAGGCTCAATTGCTTGATACTTCCAAAGCGTTCCCCCTCCGGGGGTTAGGGGGCAAAGGTTACATTTTTAACAATTTATTTTTTAACTGTTACTTAACGAGTAAAATGCCGCTTTGATGCATTTATAAAATGTATTGCTTGGTGAAATCCTCTAAAACATCGGTCAAAATTTCATGTTTTCCTTTGAAAGGGATATAATTGAGGTCAATATTTTGAGTTTTGGCAAAATCCAAATGCCATTCTATTTTATCGGGTGTTACAAATTCGTCTTCATCCCCATTGATAAAATGTATTTTTTTATCAGATAAATATAGACTGAGGGGTTGTCCAAAAAATTCATTGCGTAGATAATCTATGTCTTCCGGCAAAACGCCGCCCCAAAAAATGAGATGGTGAAACATTGGTTGTGCCCTTTGAATCCAACGCATCTGAGTTGCCACGCCTTGAGAAAATCCTAAGAAAATGATTTTAACATCAGGCGAAAGTTGAGTAATAAATTCATTATAAACCGTTGTCAAAAAGTTAGAATAATCTTCTATTTCATCCAATCTATCCAATTTCGTCATCCAATTAGCCCCTACAATGCCTTTTCGCATATCCCAATAAAAACGGTTCAAGGCTTCGGGGGCAACAACAAAATGCTCTTCGGTATTGAAAATTTCAAACTTGCGAATGAAGTTACTCGCCAATTGCCCGTAGCCGTGAATGGCGAACCAAAAGTATTTCACTTTTGGGGAAGGCTCGCCGAGCGTGTAATAATGTGCTGTTTGAGGGAATTTAATTTTATGGTGTTGCATAAATAATGGGAATTTTATTTCATAAAACCTTCAACCAACCAACCTGCAATCGCTTGGCGATTATTTTTAATCATAATCCGTTTTCTATCAAATTCGTTGCGAATATTGCCTATTTCTACGAAGACGGTAGTCGGTTTAGTTTCACGCAACATGTGTAAGTCACGCGTTGAGACTGTACCTGAATAGTCACGATTGGCTCTGCTGGCATATTTGGATTCAAGAACTGACTGCATCCGTTTAGCAATTTTATAACTGCTTTCATTACCACTTTGATAGTATAAAAAAGTGTCGATATGCTGATGTTTACCTCTTGAATCGACATGAATGACTATGAGACGTTGGTCAGTGATGCCTTTCTTCTTATATTTTTCATACAATTCATTCACAGCATCAGAGCGTTGAAAGAGTCTTGTCTTATGATGAACAGGCACTTTTAGATTAGGATAAGTGACTTCATCGTTGTCGCATAATAAAAAATCGCCATCTCGAATGCCATCATTTAAATCACGATTTATTATGAAAACAGTTGCTCCATGTTTAATCAATTCACGGGCTACACGCAAGGAGACATCGTAGGCATATTCATCTTCGCAAAGGGTTCTGCCTTGTACTTTGGCTTGCGCACCTGGGTCAGGACCGCCATGACCAGCTTCTACATAAAAGATTTTACCTTTTAACTTACGGTCAACGGCTGGCACATCTTCATACTTTTTTCCAAAAATAGCATAAGCAGTAGATTTAGTACTGACCAATCTTTCAGACCCCTCAGTAACTGCAGGTTCAAGCTTAGGGGTGATGATTTTTTTCTGACCTATACAATTTTGAGCATGAAATGGAACATAAAGGAATTTATCTTCTTTATAAGACTGTTTACGAATGCCTTTTTTTAACAAATCAGTATTGTAAGACTCAATATTTTTAGCAATAGCAAGGTCGGTAATGCCGATTGATGATCGAATGTTTTTACCGTTGAAATCATAAATGAGCACAGGTAGGTTATATTCCTTATTAATACTGAGGGGTATGGCTTTGGGGAGTTTGTTGATTTTTAAAAACTGTTGAAAATTACACTCATATTCATCAAGCAGATGGCTTTTTAGAGCTTCTTGAATGGTCATATTTTTACTGAGTTTGACGCGCAGATATTGCGGTTGCAAGTCAGTTTGAAAACTACTGAGGGGTATCATCAAAAGGCATATCAAAAGAAATCGGGTCATGCGGAATCAGATTTGGCATTTTTCACTTGAACAACAATAAAGCAAATTTCTATTTTTTTAAAATAAAAAAGCCTTTTTGAGGAAAGTTATTTCAACAAAAAGGCTTTTCATTTTTATCTTTTCACTATTTAATCGACTACTTTAAATTTAGTACCATCTTTAACCACGACTTTAGCATCTTTATATCCAGCAGCTTTTACTTTTGCTTTCATATCTTTTGCTTGTTGTAGGGTTTTGAAACCGTCCATGATAAAAAGCGTCAAATCACCTTCTACTACTTGATCCACTTTCCATAAGTTCGCTACTTTAGAATCATCAAACCATTCAGGTTTTTTCATCGCCGCTATTTTCACCTTGAACGTTTTATCTTCAACCTCTTTTTTAACCGTTTTCGGCGTTGCAGTTGCTGCTACCGGTTTAGGTGTTACAACGGTGTTGTATGATTTAGGTTTTGGCAATGGTGTCGGCGTTTTAGTAGCGGGCGGTGTTGTCTGAACTGATTTAGGTTTAGGCAACGGCTTGGTAGTCGTTTTAGGTACTGTTTTGACCTGTACTGATTTTGGCTTAGGCAGTGGTTTTTCAGGTTCATCTTCAATAACCACAGCTTTTGGCTTAGGAGCAGGAGTGAAAGTATTATTATCAGCCGCCTTTGAATTTTTTTCTTCAATGGCATAAGCACCTGTAAATCCCTTTGCCTTTACTTTGTCTAATGCCGCATTGGCTAATTCACGGGTCGAATATACCCCTAAACGGACTTTCTGCTTACCATCTTCAGGTGCAATATAGACATTGCCAATTGTTTTTAATTCATCATATTTTGACAAATTTAAAACGTCATCACTGCCTGAAACAAATATTTGCACAGCATAAACGCGTTCTTCCGGCGTTTTAGCCGTCACTTTAGTAGTGCGAATATCGTATGCAGGAGGCACATCAGATGGTCTTGGTACTGATTTTTTATTGTTGTTTTCAACACTTGCCATCAATTCCGATTTTTCGGAAAGGTCGGAAGGTCTTAAAATGACATCGCCTAAGTTTTTATTGACATATTCAACAGGTTTCACTGTTTTTTTACCAATAATAAAACCTTCTTTTGAATAGGTAATTAAATAAACGGCTGTCGGTGAAAGGTTGAATTTATACCGACCGTTTTTATCTGTTATAGATTCCAATTGAGCATTCGTCGCTTGATTGGTGGCTCTAACTATTACATTTTCGAGTTCATCGTTAGTCGCGCCATCTAATACTAAGCCTTTATACTGAGGGATAGTGCTCATCGCCGTAGGAAGGTCTCTTTCCATCGTAACCTCAATATTGCGCGTTGTTTTCACGAATTGAGGCTCTATTTTCAAGGTTTTTGTTTTAAAACCTTCTTTTTTTACTTCAATTGTATATGTTTTACCGTCATTCAAATCGAGCATATAATTGCCGCCTTTAAGTTGAGCAAGGCTTTTTTCATTGCCTTGAGTGACTGAAACTTTAGCATCTTTAATAGGTGCGCCGTTTTCAATGACGATGATATTCGCACTTTCAGTTGGTTTATCCACCCGATAAATATCTTCTTTTCCTTTGCCTCCTTTTCTATTTGAAACAAAAAAACCGACATTTACTGAGGGGTCAAATACATAACTGAAATCATCACCCGATGAGTTAATGCTCGTACCCATATTTGTAACTTCTGAACCCAAACCTTCAGTTTTGAAAACATCAAAACCTCCGTAACCTGTTAAATAATCAGAAGAGAAATACAATGTTTTACCATCAGTAAACGGTGTGATTTCATCGCCTGGCGTGTTGATAGACGCGCCTACATTGCGTGGTTCTGCCCAAACATTGCCCCGTTTTGTACAGACATAAATATCGAATCCACCCTGTCCGCCGCCTCTATTTGAAGCAAAATACAAAGTCTTTCCATCAGGACTCAATGACGGAAAACCCGTTGAATAGCCCGTTCCATTGTGAACGAAAGCGCGTATATCCGCCCAACTGCCATCTTCATTGATATTGGCTGTAAAAAGGCTGAATTCCATGCCTGCATTAGCACTGATGCGTTCGCCATCATCAAAATTATTGCGCATGAACACCACCGTTTTGCCATCGGCAGAGTAGGTAGGATTGCTCTCATTATAAGTGTTTTTCAAATCACTTTTCAAAAAACCAATTTTGAAAGGCTGACTTGAGACATTTTCAATGGGCGCGATATATAGCTGATTTTGAGATGAACCAGTCCAATCGCTTTTAACGGCTGTTTGATTGGCTCTGTTCATGTCCGTTCTACTCGATGACCAAATCAATTGATTTTTGTACATCGAAACGCCAAATTCGGACGTCGAAGTGTTCGCTTTACTGAGGGGTGCCACTTTCAAATCGGCTGAGTTATCCTCATTATTGCGAGCATATCGGCATGATTTGATGTAATTCGTAGCCGTTGGCGCATCCGTAGCGCGATAGGCATTAAATTGTGCTTCGGCACTGTCGTACAAGCCGAGCATCATCAGCACCTTGCCATAATTCAGATAAGCCGATGGGCGTACCTTCGTGTCTTTCACTGCTTTTGAATACCATAAAGCAGCATCATCTAAAGCATTGAGATGATAATATGCATCCGCCAAACGCGTGGCAACAGCCAAATCGTTGGGATCACGAGCCAATATGGTTTCGTATGATTTTGACGCTAAGCGATAAGCGTGCAATTCGTATTGCTTATCGGCTTTTTCTAAGAGCGTTTGAGCAGTGACAGTAAATGATGCGACGACGAGAGTTACCGCCGGTAAGATTCTAAATAGCATTTGCATAGCGTTCCATTTTGTGTGAAAAATGATAAATTCCAACAAATTTATTTGATAAAATGTTGTAAATCAAATTTTTATGATTTTTTTATTTATTAAGGCGAGTAAATTGTTAATTCCCTAACCTTTTCCCTTTGAAATATTCAATAATGCGGGCTTTAGGATATTTTGTTACTACTTTTTGAAGGAAGGCTTCGGTTTCTGTCCATCCTTGAAAATAGCCTATTAAATAAGAGGTGTCTCCCGATTTGATAACGTCATAAAATATATCAGATAATACGTCTGCTGCTATCATTTTTAAATCGGGGTCGTCGGCACTGAGGGGTTTGTCTGCTATAAAAATTTCAATTTTATAACCTGAATAATCACCCACCGGTTGCAAATTGACTTTCAAATTTATTTGCGGAGTTTCTTTTTTAACTTCCTTTTGCGGTTGTTTTGGAAGCTCTTTTTGAGGTTTAATATTGTCCTCAAAAGGTTCTATTTTGATTATTTTCTCAGTATTATTTGCTGTATTGGTATTCGTTTTTATAGGTTCTTCATCAAATGGTTCGATTGTATTTGTCTTTTCATTTTGAGCATTCGCATTGTCACTGCTAAGGTTTGAATCATCACTGCGAGTAGGGCGTGGCTGTACTGAGGGGGTACTTTGAGAAACTTTATTTTCTTTAGTTTTACTTTTAGTTTTACTTTTAGTTTTACTTTTACTTTTAGTTTTACTTTCTATCGTTTTATTAGCAGTAATAGGCGTTGTAGAATACTCTTTTTCACCTTCATCACTCTTGACAAATTCTCCCATTTCCTCATCGTGCATAATTTCTACAAGGCTTCTTCCCGAAAAGGCATCATTGGTGAAGCCAATTATTTTCAATTCGGTGCGCCTATTTTGAAGGTGTTGGTCTTCTGAACAAGCTGCCCCATTGACGCATTTATTCACCAATTTGGTTTCTCCGTAACCCTTTGCTTTCAATTTTGAGGCATCTACTTTATTTGAGGCGAGTATATAATCCACCGCCGCTTGAGCGCGTTGCTGCGAAAGTTTTAGATTATAATCATCTGAACCACGTGAATCGGTATGCGAACCCAATTCAACAATAAGCGAGGGATTTATTTTCAAAAGAGTAATGACTTTATCTAATTCTTTTTTGGAAGGTTCAGTAATAGCGGCACTGTTATAAGCATAATAAATATTTTGAATAACAATGTTCCGATTCATGTCGATGCGGTCAAGTTCCACATTAGCGATGAGCGTGCCGAGTTTGTTATTTTCTGCGGATGTGAGGTTACTGACCACGCCCGGGTTGACCGTTCCAAAACCATCCATGCACAAGTAGCAACCATTTATATTGACATTGACGTGCAATCTTTTATTGTAAAACCCTTTTTTACGGATTAAAATGGTGTATTCATTGCCTTGTTGTAGCGTAATACTGAAAACAGGGCTTTGGGCTGAATCTATAACCAACTCTTGTTTTTTAAATGTATTATTATAAATTTCAATACGCGCACCATGAACGGCATCAATTGCTACATCTTGTGCCAAGCGTTTTTCTGCTAAAGTGACTTCGAGCAAATAACCCGGTTGCCGCTCCATTTCAGTTTGTATAAATACTTTTTCACCTGCAATTTTACCAACTGTACTTATTTTATCCCGCTTTGGAGCGAATACTTTTTTATTGAAATCCATCAGATAAACCTTTCCAGCAGGCACTTCAATCGTAAAATGACCATCTATATCTGTCATGGTTTCCACGACTAATGTTTCGGATTTATTGAGTATTCTGATGGACACTTCGTTGAGGAAGCCGCGATTGTATTTCTCAAAAACATAACCGTCTAAAATAACATTTTGCCCATTCGCTTGGCTGCAAACAGCGACGAATATGATTATTAAGAATAATGCCCTTTTCATGATTTATGACTTATTTTTAATGGTATTAAATTTTTCTATTTCCCCCCAACCCCCAAGGGGGAGTTATTTGGAAGTCATTTGAAAATTGTTCTTTTAGATAACTAATGACTTCAAAATGTGTAAAAATATTAGACTTTCAATTTATTCCAAATGGCTCCCCCTT
>JAYUUR010000215.1:0-4807 GCA_043754475.1 Saprospiraceae bacterium
GCTTCGAGTATTATTTTCTGAGAATTGCCATTGGTTTCAAAAACCAACTCTTGATCAATTACAAAGGGGCTGATACTGAGGGGGGCGTTGGGATTTACCGTCACCTCTGCAAAAACATAAATGCTATCATTCGCAGGGATTTCTACATTGGTAAAACTTTTAGCTGATAAGCCATCAATATTTAAGTTAAAAGTCACGCCCGATAGGTTGTTCAAAGTGATTTTTGAAATTTTAATCGGCTGATTATTTTTATTAAATATTTTCAGATAGCGCGTAGCAGAGCCTGTTTGCGTGAAAACAGTGTCAAATCGAAGGGTATCCGTTGAAAAAGACAGCTTGGCGGATGAGTCGGTGATAAAATTATCTTCCTTCCGGCAAGCGGTTAGGATGGTGATGAGAGCAAGGATTATAAGTATTGAAAATTTTACGTATTTCATTGATTCAAAATGTCTTTTTTTAAAATGGATACAAAGGTAAAAAAGCACCCCTCAGTATTTAATGATTTGTAAACGCTTTTTTTGAAATTATGATTATATTTTTATTGAAATATTAATTCTTAATTTTCGCAGTCTAATTTCTATTGTCCAATTATCTAACTTCTGAAAATTACTCCCCCTCAGTATTTAAAGCAATTTGGCTTGGAAAATCTTCTATTTCAGTCGCTTTACCAAATCTTCGCATATTTATTTTCAAGGCACCCGTCTCGGTATAGCGTTGAATATTGACAAATTTACGTCCCCAAAGCACTTCCTTCGCGCCGAAATAGGAAAACTCCTTGAAAAGTACTTGTCGATGTGATTCATCAAATGCCTTGACTTGAACGAAAAACTCCAGATGCTCGGTTTCAAATTGCTCTTTCAACATCCCATAAAGCGGGCTGCGCTCGTCAATCGGATGCACAACCGTCCAAGGAACAGACAGATAGGGAATGCGTTTGCGGAAAAGAAAAAGTTGATAAAAACGCTTTTTATATCGCCCATTAATCACTTCTAATTTTATCAAATCGAGTGTGACTTCTAAATCTACTAATTTATTGGCGTATTCATTAGCGAGCATAAATTTGAAGCCAAAGCCATCTTTAAAATGCTCTATTACTGCTACATCACTCAAACGCACTTCTACTCGCGGCTGCGTAAACTTGGCATAAAACAAACCTGTTACGATTGAAAAGAATATCCATCCAGTAAAAGATTCAATGGCAGCGACGAAATTAGCCCCTACACAACTCGGAAATACATGACCATAACCAACAGTCGTAAACGTCTGGGTACTGAAAAAGAAAATATCTAAGAACTCTTGAAAAGCGGAAGGTCGATCAAGCACATTCCGTAAACAACTGATGCCGCCAACCAAATAATAGAAAATAGAAAAAATAAAATTAATTAAAATAAAAGCCGCAAAAGCATAAGCAAGCAGCCTCTGCCAAGAAACAGAAATTAAATGATTATATACGACAAACGAATAACGAGTATCTTGCTCAACATTCAACGATCCATCGCGAGTGAGTAGGCGATTAGGTTGGTTTTTCTCTTGCTTTTTTTTCATTTCGTAAAAATAATTATAAATATATCAAACTTAAGTTTTATATTTAGACCGTTTTCACATCACCTGCCTACGAGCCATATTTCTAATTGCTCCATTGTGTTTATAGTCAATGCTTTATTGATTTAGCAAACAATATTTGAGAAAAACCACAGATCTAAAACAATCAACTATGAAAAGTTATTTTACTCAGCTTCGGCATTTTGTAAGCCATCTTAGAACACATTTCACACCCTATTTAACTCATGGAAATCTTTTAAAATGTACGGCCGTCCTTGCCGTTTCATGCGGCGTGCTTTTGATAGATGAAATTTCGTCTATCCATCATTCTGAAACAGAATCCGCTGTTTCTACCAACAGTCCTCCCAAAGCAATCAAAGTTAAAAATAAAGCTCTAATGGCTTCTTTTTCAACGCCTGGCAATCGCCCCTTGCGTGCCTTGCAGAGAAAACGAAACATTCGATATGGTTTTGATTTAGATACTTTCAATGTATCTGAACAGAAAATTAAAAAAGGGGATACTTACTTTTCGTTGTTGATGAAACGCGGGCTTACTTATGGGCAAGCTGCTAATCTTTTCAAGAAGGTTAAGCCTATCTATGATTTTAAGAATATGCAACCCGGAAAACCGTACACTGTTTTTAGTAAAGATAAAAATCAGGGAACTGATTATTTAATTTATGAACTCAATGAACAAGAGTATTTAGTTTTCAATTTGAAGACCCCCTCAGTAAAAAAGGTAAAACGCAAGGTAACGGTCAGGCAATTTGAAGTAGCGGGCAATTTCAAAAAAACATTTTGGAGTACGTTGATATCAAGCGGTTTAAGTAATACACTGACGGGCAAGATGCAAAAGGCATTGAAAAACAAAATTGACCTCAACAAATTCGGCGAAAGTGACCAATACAAATTAGTTTGGGATGAATCTTTTGTAGAAGGGCGTTCAGTCGGTAATAAAAAACTGAAAGGGGTGTATATCAAAAAAGAGCATCAGAAAGATCCGTTCTATGCTTTTTATTATGCCAATGGAAAGGACAAAGGGTGGTTTGAAAAAGACTGCTTGCCCGTGCGCGATAGTTTCTTGAAAGCTCCTTTGAAACGGAGCAAAATTACTTCCTATTTTAATCTCAACCGTTTACATCCCGTGCTGCATTATCATAAGCCCCACTACGGTACAGATTATGCCGCGCCTTATGGCACACCTATATATGCAGTGGCAAAAGGCGTTGTCAAAGAAGCCAAGTTTAAGAATAACAATGGCAATTATGTAAAAATCGAACATATAAAACCCTATAAAAGCCAATATTTACACATGAGCCGCTTTGCAGTCGGCATTAAATCGGGTTCAAAAGTCAAACAAGGTCAAATTATTGGCTATGTGGGGGCTACGGGATTGGCAACCGGACCACACGTCTGTTTTCGTTTTTGGAAAGAGGGCAATCAAATCAACCACTTGAAGGAAAAGTTTTTTTCAGCGAGGGATTACAGGAAATTTAAGAAGCTCAGCTCTATTTTGATCGCTCGCTTAGATAGAATTAATATCCAATAAATGTTCTACCGATATGATGCACCTCCAGTGCAGGTTGTTTAGATAGAATAAATGTTAACTATATTCAAATACACCATAAATATTCAACTAATTAAAAAATTATAGAGAACATTGTAGCACAATTTCACCGAAGATGAAAGCATCTCTTTAACCTACGTACTTACATATCTAAAGAATCCCATACAGCGAGTTAAAACAACACATATTCACCGTTCTAAAACTTATTCTGACCTCCTGCGAAGGAACAGATAGCTTTTGGGTTAAATTTAGCAAGTCTATGAATAAAATATCTACCCTTTTCCTTCTGTGTTTTATAGCACAGGCTGCCTCTGCACAATTATTCGTCGAGGCGGGTGTCAATACTCAAATGTTGTTTATCAAACGCAATGAATCACCTGGTTTGAGTGCCGTATCTGAGCTCATTACAATCAGCGGGGGCAATCCCAATGTTACCTTGCCCCAAAGATTTCAGTCAAGAGTTATTGCCCCTAAAATCAGTATCGGCTATCGGATTCCCTTTGAAGATTTTAATTTACTCATATCGGCGGGTACGAGTCAAGATTGGTCTAATTCTTTCAAATTGCGCGGCACGGCTGCTGTGGGAGGCAAAACCTATCCCTATCCTGAATGTTTCAGCGTTCGTGTACGGGCATACAAGACATGGGAAACCGGCTTCAGCATTGGTGGCGAATACTGCTATGACAATCAAAAATCAGAAACCATCCTCAATAATAGCAACCTAAAACCCAATGTCAAAGGTTTGCTCAATCAAATCAGCAGCGATATTAATTTATTGGGCAACGGTGTTACTCGTTTTATGCAAATCAATGGCGTCATCGGTTGGCAACAGACGAAGGATAAATTTGAGTTCGGCACTTATGGCTTAGTGGGTATTGTCGGCAATTCTCTGGGCGTTCAAGCCGATTTGAAAGTGCGCTATTTTTTTGGGCAGTGAAATCTGTTTTTCGAGAGTGTTTGGTGGGCTTGTTTTAGATAGACTTAGTGCGAGCAAGTCATTTCCTGTAAGTGGAGCGGCAGCACTTGTAATTGAAGCGACTTCTCCTGTAAGCGAAGCGGGTAATATTCAATTTTCAATCAAAGAACGGCTGGAAATACTGAGGGGTCTTTTTTTAATGCAAAAACTGGCTTAAAACATTGCACAAATGCCAAAACGGCATAACTTAGCCGTCAAAAAAGACAACTATGAGTAGATACAAAATACACGACCCGAGCAATACATCTATAGTTCAGCCTCAAATTATAGGGATGAGAAAGGAATTATTGATATTATGATACTGGAAGAATTGTTTACATTGTAAGTTAATTTCAGATAAGAGGTCACAGACCTAACAGATACTACATAAAGGGTCGGAGACCTGCTGGGTCGGGAGTGTGTCCTGAACCCAAAGCGAAGGCTTTGAGATGCTATAAATAAGATGATGGTAGGTCCATCATACACGCTGTTCAGACGGAGTGTATAAACCACCTTATGGTGCTTTAGTCAAAAGCTAAGGTATTGAGCGATTAAGGAAAAGGTACTGTAAAGTATCAGGTACGTGCTTAGGAGTTGAGCGAGAGCGAACTGACCGACGACATATCGAAACAGCTAATTTTTGTCAAAACGTAATTGTTTAGCACCCAAAGGGTGCGACATAAAAGGCAGGGTTTTCTGCTAATTTTTTGAGTTCATTGAAGACATTGACTTTTTGTTTACGA
>JAYUUR010000216.1:0-14653 GCA_043754475.1 Saprospiraceae bacterium
CTTTTTCTTTCCAGCTATGTCAATCAACTTTTTTTTAAAAATATTTTCTCTGTAAAATCAATGCTAATTCTTTAGGGTTTTATTTTGTAGGGTTTTAAAGTTTAAATTATTAAAAACCTTTAATTTTATATAACAAAAACAATAGAATGCGAGTAAAACAAGCGAAAATAAATGTTCATTTGAATGAAATCTCAATCTTTATTGTGATAAATCGTGAAATGACCTACATTTGTTCCTTGTTTTTCATAAAATAAAAAAAATGGCTACGCCTGAACAGGGTCAAAAATGGAGTGTTAGTGGGCTCCTCTTAGCGTTGGGTATTGTATTCGGCGACATTGGTACTTCTCCACTGTATGTATTTCAAGCAATTGTAGGCTCTGAAAAAATTAGCAAAATGCTGATTTTGGGCAGTTTATCTTGTATCTTTTGGACGCTCGTCCTCATCACCACTTTCAAATATGTGTATCTCGCCCTCAAGGCGGATAATCGAGGGGAAGGCGGAATTTTCGCCTTGTATGCTCGCGTGCGACGGTATCGAGCGCGGTGGGCAATTTTCCCAGCATTGATTGGGTGTGCGACTTTGATGTCGGATGGTTTTATTACGCCAGCTATTTCTATTTCAGCAGCAGTAGAAGGCATACATCGTATATCGACTGATATTCCAACAGTTCCGATTGTCATTTCAATAATCGTTATATTATTCATTTCGCAACAGTTTAGAGCAGGTTCGTTGGGTGCAGTGTTTGGTCCTATTATGTTTATATGGTTCGCATTTATTGGCGGTTTGGGCTTGTGGCAGATTATGATTAACCCCTCAGTATTGGAGGCAATCAACCCCGTTTATGCCTATGAATTGATAACACATTATAAAGGTGAGGTGTCTGGCATGGCTGGATTTTGGTTGCTGGGTGCTATTTTCCTTTGTACCACTGGTTGTGAAGCCTTATATTCTGACTTAGGGCGGTGCGGAAAAACAAATATTCGCTTGACTTGGTCGTTTGTTTTTCCTTGTTTGGTGCTGTGTTATTTTGGGCAAGGCGCTTGGATTTTGAATTTCGACGGTAAGCAATTGCCTTTGCAAGTGCAACAAGTCGGCACTTTTTACGCCATGATTCCCGATAATATCCTCATTCCTGTCATTGCATTAGCCATCACCGCTACCATTATCGTGAGCCAAGCACTCATCACAGGCATTTTTACAATGGTGAATGAAGCGATGAAGTTGAAATTGTGGTTCAATATGAAGGTCAGTTACCCCACTCAAATGCGCGGGCAGGTCTATATTCCGTTCATTAATTGGGTTTTGATGTGCGGATGTATTGCGGTTGTTTTAGTGTTTAAGCGGTCTTCAAATATGGAAGCGGCTTACGGTTTGGCTATTGTGATTGATATGCTGATGACTTCATCGCTTTTGTTGCATTTTATACATATGCGTAATCAATCCATAAGGCGTGCGGTAGTCATAGGCTGTATATTTGGATTTGTAGAATTAGCATTTTTAGTAGCGAGCATCCAAAAAATACCGAATGGTGGCTGGTTTAGTCTGCTCAATGCTTTATTTATTTTCGGCTGCGTTTTTGTTTTTTACAGTGCGCGTAAAATCCGGGATAAACACACCGGTTTCAAACCGATAAAAGACTTTGTGCCACTTTTTAAAGATATGATGGAAGACGATACCATTACGCGAGAATCCACCAATTTAGTTTATCTGACCATGTCAAATGATGAATCCATGATTGATTCTAATATCATCTACTCCATTTTCAAAAAACGCCCTAAACGAGCAGATATTTTTTGGTTTGTGCATGTCGTCATCAGCGATGTGCCTTATGTAAAAAAATATAAAGTACATACCATTGTGCCAGGCAAAGTATTTTATGTGCGCTTGAAATTTGGATTCAAAGTAGAGCATAAAGTCAACCTGATGTTTAAAGAAATAGTCAGTAAAATGCAAGCCAATGGAGAAGTGGATGAAAAAAGCCATTATCCAAGTCTTCGAAAATATGATATTCCTGCCGATTTTAAATTTATACTACTCAACAGCCGACTTTCCGTAGATGATGAAATCACCCCTTTTGAGCAATTTGTCGTGCGGGCATATCGGGTGCTCAAAAATGTCAGTTTGCCGCCTGCACAAGATTTTGGATTAGATATGTCGAATGTAGAAACTGAAAACGTGCCTATTTATATTGGTAAAGCGAAAAATATAGAAATGAAGCGCGAATACTGAGGGGGTGCGAGCAGAGATATTAGATATTTAGATATTAGATATTGTAATTAGTAATTAGACGATAATGTGTTGATTATAAATACTTTGCACATCACAATATTCATCATTCATCATTCATCATTCATCATTCATCATTTAAAAAATAAATGCTCGAAACCCAAAACCTTCAATTCAGCTATAAAGGCTCTAAGCCTTTGACATTTCCGGATATGCACTGCGGCAAAGGGGAACAATGGCTTCTGCTCGGTCAGTCGGGAAGTGGAAAGACCACTTTATTGCACTTGCTCGGCGGTCTGCTGACCCCTCAGTCTGGCAGCTTAAAAATAGGGGATACTGACATTACGCAGCTAAAAACTGCTGCTTTAGATAAATTTAGAGGTCAACATATAGGCATTATATTTCAAACACCTCATTTTATTAAGGCACTTACTGTTGAAGAAAATTTGATTTTAGCGCAGCAATTAGCAGGTGTCAAAATTGATAAAGCATTGATTATCAATATTTTAGACAAATTAAATGTTGTAGATAAATTAAAATCAAAACCGAATGAACTCAGTGTTGGCGAACAACAACGCGTCGCTATTGCTCGGGCTTTGATTAACAATCCTTCAGTCATTTTAGCCGACGAGCCTACCTCCGCTTTAGATGATAAAAATACCGATGAAGTGATTCAACTCCTTGAAAATCAAGCGGCCGAAGTCGGTGCCACCCTCCTTATCGTAACGCATGACGGGCGTTTAAAAAATTATTTTAAAAATCAAATTGAGATTCGTTAAAAGCAAAACGCCGATTCGGGAGGAAGTCGGCGTTTTTGAGAATAATAACGTCAAAGCGTTAGAAAAATTCTAAGCCAATAACGCCAGCATCATTTCGGCAAAATCATCCGAAGGACGCGGTAGATCGGTGTTTGGGACGCAAGCGTCTAACTTTAAACTAACTAAATTGTCATCTTTCAAAACTAACTCCACACTAATTTGTGCAAACTCATCTCCGAATTCAGCCTGTGGCTTTACTACATGGCGATGAATTGTTTCATTCCAATAACCACGACCGAATACACGTGTATCTGATAAAGAAACGCGATAATCCGCTTGCAAAAGCCGTTCTTTCAGATAATTGAAAAGGTGACGCACTGAATTATCTGAAAAGCGGGTCAAAGCAGGATGTAATCTAAATCCCTTAGAAGAGCTTGTGACGAAGAAGTCAATCCCATCGTGCGTGTTGTTGGGAGAGCATTGATGCGCCATTAATTGGTCACGCAACCAATTGAGCATAGCCGCTTGGGTCGGAGCATCTTTCCATTGTTCGTAATCTGTGATTTCATTGTTTGTGAGTTCAAGGGACTGTTCCATCAAAGGCTCAGTAGCGATTAGTTCAGGATTACGATTGAATTTGTTTTTAAAGTGTAAAAAAATGTCTGTCATGAGCCTAACTTGTAAATTTGCTTTTTCAAGCGGTGAAAAAATCGATGTTCAAGGATGATAATAAATAAGATGATTGTTAATAGGATTATAATTTTAATGTTTCACACATCAAAGAAATATACAATTTCTTAATTTTGTACAAACGTTAAACTTTCGTTAACATCTTTAACTTCTCGTTTGCACTTACACTATTACTTTGACGTGCAAAGTTGCAAAAAGATTCACGAAGCATAACATATTTTAGTTATATATTAAATTTTTAACATTTCATAAATAATTGAAAATCAACATTTTACTAAAAATAGCTCTAAAAATATTATTTTATAAAATGAATTTTTTTTATTAAAATATGATAATAAAAATTGCTTTTTTTGATATTATTTCAAATTCTGAAATTTAACAAATTCTTTTTTTTGTATGAAATACTGAGGGGGCATATAGTTTTACTTAACTTGTTCATAATCCTATTTTTTTTATTTAAAAAAAATAATTGTTAGAGTTTTAATCCAATTATGAAAAAAAAGAAAGACTTTTATGATGTAGTAAATATCACGTATCAACGAACGTTACAATTTCTTTATGCATAAATTCGATAATACTTGGACGCTCTTCCTCGACCGCGATGGCGTCATCAATGAACGCATCCCTGGTGGCTATGTGAAGGATTGGGATAGTTTTGATTTCATTCCAGGGAGTATCAAAGCCATTGAAAGGTTATCGGGTGTTTTTGGTCGGATTGTCGTCGTTACCAATCAGGCGGGTATTGGCAAAGGATTGATGACAGAGCAAGAGCTTTTTTCAGTGCATCGGATGCTCCTCAAAACAGTGGATTTATTGGATGGTCGGATTGATAAAATTTATCACGCGCCTAATGCCCCCGACAATCCCTCGCCCTTGCGAAAGCCCAATACAGGCATGGCTTTGCAAGCAAAAGATGACTTTCCTGAAATCAATTTTTCAAAATCAGTGATAGTGGGTGATTCTATTTCTGATATAGAAATGGGGCATCGGTTAGGCATGGTTAAAATATTCATTGAAGGTAAAAATGAAGACCCCGACCGCCTCGCCCAATTCAACCCAGAATATCAATTTAAAAGCCTCGCCGAATTCGCTAAGAAAGTAGTGGGTCTTTTATAGTTATTGCTTATTGGTTATTAATTATTAGTTTACATAAGCAATAACCAATAACTGATAACCAATAATTGATAACCAATAACTAACTAACTTTCCTCTTATTAAAACTTTTTCTCACCAAAGCCCATACAATTAAGCCTATTAAAAGAGCACCCCACAAAGAGAGATTGATAATTGAAAAAACATTCAAACCTTCAAAGATTACCCCTAAAATAGTACCCACTGCAAACCCACTCAGAGCAATCCATTTAATGCTTTTCTTTTTAAATTTACTAAAAATCAAGGTCAAACCGAAGAAGCCTAAACTAATGGCTGACAAAATGGGAAAGCGTTTTTTATGTGTTTTGACGACAAATTTTGCTTCATTTTTAAAATCTGTAGTAGAAAAAATAATATTTTGCTCAAAAGATGGAATAGTTTTACGAAGCAAAACGGCATTAGCTGATATCGGAAATAACAGCATTAAAAAAATTAAACCGGTTAAAGATTTGATGAATATTTTCATTGGATGACTCCCCTCCGCGGAAGTTTTTTATCTAAAATTTTTGAAAAAATCTTCTCAGCATTCTCAGAAGTCACCTTGCCAACCTCTTCAAAATCCACCATTTTTATCTCCGCAATGCGCTGCGCCACATATTTTACATAACTCGATTCATTGCGCCTACCCCTAAATGGTACAGGTGAAAGATAGGGTGCATCTGTCTCTAAAACGAAATTTTTCAAGGGAATTTCAGTAATAACAGGCTCTAAACCACCATTTTTATACGTCACAACACCGCCGATGCCCAAGTAAAAACCCATATCAATTAACGCTTTGGCTTGCTCAATATTACCCGTAAAACAATGGAGGATACCCCCCTCAGTATAAAAGCTGTTTTTTTGCAAAACCTCAATCACTTCGTTCATACTCTCGCGGCTGTGGATAATAATCGGAATGCCCAAATCTTGCGCCCAATGCATTTGTTGAATGAATGCTTTTTGCTGCAAGGCTAAAGTGGTTTTATCCCAGTAAAGGTCAATACCAATTTCGCCAATGGCACAGAACGCGCGTTCAGCCAAGTATTTTTCAATGATTTTTAACTCATTTTCTATATCTTCTTCTTTAACGCTGCAAGGGTGCAGACCCATCATAGCTGTACAAAAATCGGGATGTGCTGCTTCGAGAGCGAGCATATCAGCGTGCGTTTCGCTATCAATAGCCGGTAAATAGACCTTTGAGACCCCCTCAGTACGAGCGCGTTCGAGGGCAGCTTCGCGGTCGTGGTTGAACTGTTTGACATATAAATGGGCGTGTGAATCAATTAGCATAAGTCGGACAAAATTTTTTTATAAGAAAAAGAATAGGTTTAATTAAAACGAAATAGCTTTGCAAAATTACAAGCATTCTACGCATTTCGAGCAATTTCTATTTTATTCTAAGAATATTTTTAATATACTTCAATGGCGAAAAAAGCAAAATTATATGTGGTTTGGGAAGGAGCAAAGCCCGGTATTTACACCACTTGGGACGATGCAAAAGCTCAAATTCAAGGCTACCCCAGTGCCAAATATAAAGCCTTTGAAACCCGTGCCGAAGCGGAAATTGCCTTCAAAAGCAAATACTCCAACTACTATGATTTTAGTAAAAAAACGGATACTAAAAAGCCGCAAAGTGCTGATAATCAACGCATTATACAAGAGAGCATTGCCGTAGATGCCGCTTGTAGTGGCAATCCAGGACTGATGGAATATCGAGGTGTTTATACCAAAACGAAGGTACAAATTTTTCATCAAGGTCCTTTTCCTCAAGGCACTAATAACGTCGGTGAGTTCCTTGCGCTCGTGCATGGATTGGCTTTTTTAAAGCGCGAAGGACATTTGACCATGCCTATTTACAGTGATTCCCGAACGGCTATCGCATGGGTGAGAAATAAAAAATTGAAAACGGAATTGGTTCGAACGCCTCGCAATGAACCGATTTTTGAATTGATAGACCGCGCCGTAAAATGGCTGCATTCCAACACTTATCAAAATCCTATTATCAAATGGGAAACTGAAGATTGGGGTGAAATACCTGCTGACTTTGGGAGAAAATAATGTTAGTTATGAGGTATGAATTATGAGTTGAAAAAGAACAACTAAAAGTGTCATTAATTTGCTTATTTTATTGAAAATCAGTATTGTATAAATTTTGAAAAGATTAATTGGAGAATATTCCAGGAGTGAAAAAGGAACTTTAGTCATTGCATTGGCAGCGATGCACGGCAACGAACCTGCGGGCGTGTTGGCATTGCGTGACCTTTTTCAAATGCTTGAAGATGAGCCGAGAAAGAATCCGCACTTTCAATTTCGAGGGCGTATAGTCGGCATAATTGGCAATTTGCAGGCTTACGAAAGGAAAATGCGATTTGTCAAAAAAGATTTGAATCGGGAATTGACGCTTAAAAATATAGAAAAAGCGAAACAGCCTTCCCGTTCATTGGGTCAAAGTGAACCTGCTTTTGAAGATTTGGAATTGCTTGAATTGACGCAATTCATTGACAATCAAATTAATACGTATAAGCCTGAAAAAATAATTGTTTTGGATTTGCATACCACCTCAGCAGCTGGCGGCATTTTTACTATTGTGAGTGAAGATGAAGAGAGTTTAGATATAGCTTTAACACTTCATGCGCCTGTAGTAAAAGGTTTGGTAAAAGGTTTGGGCGGCACGACCTTGCATTATTTTAAGCAGGAAAATTTAGGTATTCCAACGGTGGGTATTTGTTTTGAAGCTGGTCAGCACAACGATGCTTTATCTGTTCGCCGCACCATTGCTTGGCTTGTCAATTGTCTCAGAACGGTGGGTTGCCTCAACGCACACGATGTAGAGTCCAGACATGATGAAGTACTGAGGGGGTATTCCAAAAATTTACCAAAAGCAGTACAAGTCATTGATAATCACCACATTATGCCTAACGATAATTTTAAAATGTTACCCAATTATCAAAATTTCCAAGCCATTAAAAAAGGTGAGATATTGGCTACTGATAAAAATGGGGTTATAAAATCGCCTGAAGATTGCTTGATTTTAATGCCGCTTTATCAACCGCAAGGGAGCGATGGTTTTTATTTAGTGAAAGAGGTTAATCGTTATTAGTTATTCGTTTCGAATAACCAATAACGATTAACTCATCAAAACATCGACGACTGTTTTCAAAGCCACGAACATTGGCTCGCGTCCCTCTTTGGTCACCACGCTTTCATCATCATCTTCCATAAGCGCGTCTTCGATAAAAGCCAATAAATCCTCTTGGTCGGAATCATCGAAAAAGACATTCATGCGTTCGCGGAAACGGGTTTCTTTTACTTCATCGAGCAATTCCCAATTGCGCTCTTCGGCTTCACTCAAAGCATTGGACATGACTGAGGGGGTGTCAATAGAGTTTTTTCTGGACGTATTTTCAACTGCTACGGGATTGTCTTTTTTTACTTTTTCAACGGATTTCCAAATCACAATGAGCAAATAAAGCAAATATTCACGCTCCTCCCGCGTCAATAATTCAAAATCTTCGGAAAAAACATAGCCCAACAAAGCAGGTTGGCTTTTGCCAAAACGCTCTATTTCCATTTCAAAATCAGCCGTTTCCAATTGCTCAACGACTTTATCAATGATATTTTCAGATACAAACATTTTTTTTAGTTATGAGTTATGAGTTATGAGTTATGAGTTTTGTCAACTCATAATTCATAACTCATAACTATTTTTTAGCATCAATTTTTATTCTTTCATCGCGGTTGGCAATTTCCCAAGCGGTGTAAAAAGCGAGTTTGGCGATAGCAGACATTTTTTCAAAATTTATTTTATCAATGGTATCCGAGGGTTGATGATAATCGTCGTGGGTGCCATTGAAATAAAAAATTGCGGGGATGCCTTTTTCAGCAAAATTATAATGGTCGCTACGATAATAGTAGCGATTGGGGTCATTCTCATCATTATATGTATAATCAAGTGTGAGTTTAGTGTAGTTTTTATTCATTTCCTCATTGATATTGTGCAAATCGGTACTCAATTTATCAGCACCAATGACATAAATATAGTTCGGATTGTCTTTATATTTTTCATCTACACGACCCACCATATCAATATTTACATCGGCAACGGTCTTTTCCAAAGGAAAAACAGGGTACGTCACGTAATATTTTGACCCCAATAAACCTTTCTCTTCACCTGTCATGAGTAGGCATAAAATGCTGCGGCGAGGACCTTGTCCCTTGCGTTTGGCTTCGGTCAAAGCCTTCGCAATGTTCAAAACGGAAGAAGTACCGCTGCCATTATCATCAGCTCCATGATAAATAGACTCGCCACGCTTGCCCAAATGGTCGTAATGGGCGGATACAATGACGATTTCATTTTTCAAAACAGGGTCAGAGCCTTCTATAAAACCCAAGACATTGTTGCCAATCAATTGCCTGAAATATTTATCCATTTCTATCTTCAAAACACACGGCATACTGAGGGGTCTTGATTTACCCTTCGCAATTTTAGCGCGGATGTTTATCAAGTCTGCAGCTTTATTACCAATGATTTCACGCGCTACATCGGGCGAAATAAATAGGCTATTGGCATATTTTCCATCAGGCAATTCCACGTCGCCTGTGATATTTCTACTAAAAAAACGCCGATTGTCCTGTACACTTTTTGACAAGTTAGGGTCAATAATCAAAACCGCTTTCACACCTTTTTGATAAGCCACTTGGAGTTTTTTATTTAAATTCAATGTCCAATCCGACATTGTTTTCGATTTTGTAATCAATGAAATAGAATCCCCTTTAACGGGTTCGCCAGGGTTAATCATGATGACTTTTCCTTTCAAATCCTTTGCTTTTTTATAATCACTGTATTTAGCATCGTCGATGCCATAACCAAGGAAAATGACCTCATTTGCTTCAATAACATTGTCTTTTACTGAGGGATTGGTGCCAGGCAGCGCATAAAAATTGAACTGATGGCGATACGATTGCTGATTCACCTTCATATTTATGGTGTTCCAAGCCTCATTGGTATAGACCATCCGCTGAAAATAGGAGTTGTTATTTACCACCTTTGGCAAGCCCAATTTCTCAAAATGCCGCGCAATGTATTGAGCCGCTTTGAGGTTACCTTCCGTCCCTGTTTCACGACCTTCGAGCGAGTCGGCAGTGAGAACAGTGAGGTATTCACGCAAGTCAGATGTAGTGATGGAATTGGCAAATGGCGCAGGATCGGCTTTTTGACCGAAAGAATTTATACCCCTCAGTATCAGGCATAAAATCAAGATTTTTTTCATTGAGTAGATTAATTTTTTAAAAAATAAAATAGACGTTTATTTTAAACAAATTGTGTTTTATTGCATTTTCTTTCAAGCCTAAATAAATCAATATCATTATTTATAATTTGTAAATCATTGCTAATGAATTTTTTATGTAAATTTAAAATTGAGTGATTCGATTTTTGTTTCCCCCTAACCCCCGAAGGGGGAGCCAATAGGAAGAAATTTAACGACTAATATTTTCACACTTATTGAAATTTTTCGACATATAAATGAAGGCTACTTCAAGCTACTTCCAACAGGCTTCCCCTTCGGGCAGGGTTGGGGGAAAAACGTCAACAAAAGCACCCATTTGAAAGACTGCTTAATTTTTGTTTTATTTAATGAATTATCGCCATTACCCATTGCCTATTACCCATCACCCATGCTTCAATAAGCTCTCACATTTTTATTCTCCATATAATTAATGAAGGCTTGATTCACTACTTTATTACCGCCCGGCGTTGGATAATTACCTGAAAAATACCAATCGCCTGTGTTGTTGGGGCAAGCCACCCTCAAGCCTTCGAGTGACTGATAAATGACTTTTACTGAGGGGGTAATCCCTTCGGGTGTGACGATTTCGGCAATGGTGTTCGTGATTTCGTCGTAGGTGAAAAGGCTATAAAGATCCTTCACGGCATTTTTCACTTTTTCTTTAGGAATATGCTCTTGCGTTTTACATTTTTCATACACTTCATCGAGTTTATCCTCCATATTGCGCTCTTTTAATAGCTTGACAACCGCTTGAAAAGCAACAAAATCGCCCATTTTCGACATATCTATGCCATAGCAATCGGGGTAACGAATTTGAGGAGCAGAGGATAAAATAATAATACTTTTAGGTTTCAGACGCGCCGCAATACGGATAATTGAGTTTTTCAAAGTCGTACCGCGCACAATCGAATCATCCATCAGCACCAAAGTATCCACTTCATCATTCACAATACCATAGGTCACATCATACACGAGGGCGACCATATCATCCCGATTATCATCGCTGGTGATAAACGTGCGGGCTTTGTCGTCCTTGACTGCCAGTTTTTCCGAGCGGGGCATCAGACTGAGAATTTGAGTCAAATTTTCAGGAGTTAACTCGCCTTTCGCTTGTAAATCAAGGATTTTCTCTTGTTTTTTCTGATTCAAAATTTTATTGACCCCTTCTTTCAAACCAATAAAAGCCGTTTCAGCTGTGTTCGGAATGAATGAAAAAACCGTATTTTCAATATCAAAATCCACAGCTTTCATGACGGGCATAGCCAACTGTTCGCCGAGCATTTTACGCTCCAAATAAATATCGCGATCTGTACCGCGTGAAAAATATATGCGTTCAAACGAACAAGACTTGCGCTCGCGCTCCTGAGTAAACGGCAATTCACTCACGCGTCCATCTTTTTTAATAATGAGGGCATGGGCCGGCTTGATTTCTTGAATTTTTTTATAATTGATATTAAAAACCGTCTGAATGGCGGGTCTTTCAGAAGCCACCACTACAATTTCCTCGTCTTGATAATAAAACGCAGGACGTATGCCATTCGGGTCACGCATCACAAAGGCATCGCCATGCCCAATCATGCCCATCATCGCATAACCGCCATCAAAACCCTTCGACGCACGGCGAAGAATGCGCTGCACATCCAAATGCTCGGCGATGAGCGCGGTTAACTCCTTATTATTATAGCCGTCTTTTTTAAAATAATCGAACCAATGTTGCACCTCATCGTCGAGGAAATGCCCGATTTTTTCCAAAACCATCACCGTATCTGACTTTTCCTTAGGATGTTGCCCCAATTCCTCTACTAAATTATTAAATAGCTCATTGACATTCGTCATATTAAAATTACCTGCCATGACGAGGTTGCGGCTAATCCAGTTACTCGCCCTGTGAAAAGGATGCACATGCTCCACCGTATTGCCGCCGTGCGTGCCATAGCGCAAATGCCCCATAAGCAACTCGCCCATATACGGAAAATTATCCTTCAAATACTGAGGGGAGTTGAGTTGCTCCTCGGAAAGGTCTTTAAAATGCCAAAACACTTGGTCGAAAGCGTCTTTGATGGGCTGTTGTGCATTAGAGCGTTTGCGGCTGATATAGCGTGTACCAGGCGGCGGATCGAGCTTAATCGTAGCGATTCCTGCCCCATCTTGACCGCGATTGCGCTGTTTTTGCATCAAAAGATGCAATTTGTTCAAGCCGTAAAAAGCCGTACCATATTTTTTATGGTAAAAATCAAGTGGTTTGAGAAGTCGGATAAGTGCTATACCGCACTCGTGTTTGATTGATTCACTCATGTATTGGAATGCGTTGGAATGGATATTTAACGCAAAGTTAAGACAATTTTGACAGATTTTAGTTTCAAAAGCAGAATGAAAAGTTAATGATAGGGATTAGAGGGAATTGTTTAATTTTACGGTTTAATAAGAAAAGACAGATACTATTCAATTATTACACGCGCCGGAGGCGCAACATATAGGTAGATGATAGATATTATTCAATTATTACCCGATTCAATAGCCAATCAAATTGCTGCAGGAGAAGTCATTCAGCGACCCGCTTCTGCTGTGAAAGAACTTTTGGAAAATGCGATTGATGCAGGGGCAAGCACTATAAAATTGATTTTGAAAGATGCTGGCAAATCCCTCATTCAAGTCATTGACGATGGCTGCGGCATGAGCGAAACCGATGCCCGCATGAGTTTTGAACGACACGCCACTTCTAAAATTCGTCATGCCGATGACCTTTTTAATATCAGAACGATGGGTTTTAGGGGCGAAGCGTTGGCTTCCATTGCGTCTATTGCTCAAGTAGAATTGAAAACACGCAGACGGACAGACGAATTGGGCTGTAAAATAGTCATTGAAGGCTTTGAATTGAAAACGCAAGAGCCTTGTCAATGTCCTGCTGGAACAAATTTTCAAGTGAGGAATCTCTTTTTTAATGTACCCGCCAGGCGCAATTTTTTGAAATCCAATACCGTCGAATTGCGTCATGTGATGGATGAATTTGAGCGCGTGGCGATGGCAAACCCCTCAGTATTTTTGAGTTTACACCACAATGGACAAGAGGTTTTTCATCTTCAAGCGGGTAATTTAAGACAGCGCATAGTCTGTCTTTTTGGAAAAGATACGAACAAAAAATTAGTGCCTGTTGAGGAACAAACGGACGTTGTCAACATCACTGGATTTGTCGGAAAACCTGAATTTTCAAAGAAAACACGTGGTGAACAATTCTTTTTCGTTAATAATCGCTTTATCAAAAGCCAATATTTGAACCATGCGGTGCAAGCGGCTTTTGATGATTTGATGCCGAAAGATTCATTTCCGACTTACTATATTTTTATCGAAATTGACCCGTCGAGGATTGATATAAATGTGCATCCCACGAAGCAGGAAATAAAATTTGAAGATGAGCGAATCGTCTATAATTATCTGAAAGTGGCGGTGCGTCATGCGCTGGGGCAGAGCGCAATTACGCCCATGTTGGATTTTGACCAAGAGCAAGGTTTGGGGCAGCCTTATACCATTCCGCGCTCGGCTGTCAAATCGCCTGAACAAAGAGGGAATTATGAGACACGCCAATCTAATTTTGAGCAAGTCAAAAATGATTTGAATTTTAAAAAGCCTTCTACGCTCGAACGCTCGAATCTTGAAAACTGGGAAAAACTTTACGAAGTTTTTGATGTAAAAGTGACAGAAACCATTGTCCGAAACGACTCTTATGGAGAAAATCAAGAGTTTATCAATGAAAATGACCATTATCAAGATGAAAATGAAGGGGAAACTTTAACCTTTCAAAGCAATTTTGAAACCTCAGAAGCACCGTTTATGCTCGATGATACTGAGGGGTCATTCTCAAAACAACAACGCGAGCCGTATCAAATTCATAGCTCTTATATTGTGAGCCATATCAAATCGGGTTTTCTTTTGATTGACCAACAGGCGGCGAGTGAGCGCATTTTATATGAAAAATATTTAACGCTTTTAGAAGAAAAACACGTTTCGACGCAAACGCAATTATTTCCTAAAACGCTCCATTTTTCTCCGAGTGATTCAGCTATTTTGAAGGAAATATTGCTTGAAATTAACCATTTAGGCTTCGATGTGCAGGAGTTTGGCAGCGATACTTTCATCGTTCACGGCTTGCCAAGCGATTGGACGCATCATAAAGATGAGCAAAAAGTCATCGAAACATTGCTCGAACAATACAAAACGGAAGTGGATTTTCAGCTCAATGTTTCCGAGCGCATTGCCCGTTCGATGGCGCGGTCGGCAGCCGTGAAGCGCAGCACCCCACTCAGTAATCGGGAGATGCAAGAGCTCATTGATCAACTTTTTGCTTGTGCCATGCCGTTCAAAAGTCCTTCGGGGAGGAATTGTTTTATCTCTTTCGATTTAGACGATTTGCAGAAGCAATTTTTACAATAACAAATATAATAACATGCAGCAAGTTTTGAACTTTGTCCTTTACCCACATCTTTTTTGACTAACTCCACCATTTATGGTGGGGGTTAAAAAAGCTCAAATAGTTAAGGCTTTAGCCGTTCATTTATAGTGAA
>JAYUUR010000217.1:0-14642 GCA_043754475.1 Saprospiraceae bacterium
AAAAAAGGAGGCTGTTTCAAGGATAAAAGTAAATCGGTTTTAAAACCGTCATACATTTACATTTGAAACAGCCTCACTTATTATTTTTTTTCAAATTACTCTTGAAAAAAAATTAGTACTGTCTGATTTTGCTTGAAGTTGCTTCATTAGAAGAAGCGAAAGTAAAAATACAGACTACACAGATTAAAATTACGAAAATCATCATGGGCTATTATTATTTAATCGGTTAAAAAATTTGGTTTTCAACAATGGAGATATTATAGATACGATTTTTTTCCCTGCAAAGTTTTTTTCTCAGTCTATTTTACAAAAGTAATGCCTATGATGTTGTAAAGCAACATAGGCATTAATTATTGCTAAAAAAAGCCCTCAACAGGGGAATGATAAATGATGAATTAAACTAAATCCACCATTTATTATTCATAATTCATCACTTATCATTCCTTTATCATTAGCCACCAGTCGCTTTTTTAAAGCGTGTATTCACCTCATCCCAGTTAACAACATTCCAAAAAGCGGCGATATAATCTGGACGGCGATTTTGATAATGCAAATAATAAGCATGTTCCCAAACATCCATACCGAGAATGGGTGTACCTTTTTTCTCTGCAATATCCATTAAAGGGTTGTCTTGGTTAGGGGTGGAGGAGACGAAAAGGTTTTTGCTGGCATCCACCGAAAGCCAAGCCCAACCTGAACCAAAGCGAGTAGCACCTGCATTGGCAAATTCTTTTTTAAAATTTTCAAGGCTGCCAAATGCACCATTGATGGCAAAAGCAATTTCGCCTTTAGGTTCACCACCACCCTTTGGGCTCATGATTTGCCAAAAAAGTGAGTGATTCCAATGTCCGCCACCATTATTGCGGATTGGCATCGGAAATTTTGAAATACTCGCCATCAACTCTTCAATGGATTTGCCTTGTGCTGAAGCATCGGCAGTAACGGCATTATTCAAGTTGGTGACGTAAGCGTTGTGGTGTTTGCCATGATGGATTTCCATCGTTTTTGCATCGATATGCGGCTCGAGAGCGTTGAATGCATACGGCAAAGTTGGTAGTTCAAAAGCCATAGGTTGATTGATATTTTTAGTTTGAGAAATGGAATTTGTACTCGTCTGCGAATTGCCACAGGCTGCTAATGTTGCGAGCGACACAGTGATGGGTACTGTTTTTATAAAAGTTCTACGTTTCATGATGAGAAGTATATTTTGTTTTAAAACAGGCTCAAAGATAAGAAGTTTTAAAAAACAACAAAATTTGAATCATTTTTTTTAATATTATAATACTTTTTAATTTTTTTCAAGCCACTTTTTCAAATTATTGTCGTGTTGCTATAAAAATGTATCTAATGGTTAAGAGTTATTTAAATTTTTAGTTAAAAACTATTTTTTTTATAAATAACTTAAAAAAGTTTTGGCTAATCTAAAAAGTCGTGCATCTTTGCATCAGTAATGAGACATAATTGTCGTCAAGACATTTAAGATAGTTTTTGTGTTTATTTGTTTGGGTTAGTCGTTGGGTTGATAAAAGCCAACGGCTTTTTTTTATTTAAAAAATCTCAAAGTATTCATAATTACTCCGAAGGCTTAATTTAAATTTGCAGCAATAACTAAAAATATTTTCAATTCTCAATTTTTAATTCTCAATTCAAATGGAATATCGCATAGAAAAAGATACGATGGGCAAAGTGCAGGTACCTGCTAATGCTTATTGGGGCGCACAAACTCAACGCTCAATACAAAATTTCCCTATCGCGCAGGATATTAATAAAATGCCCAAAGAAATCATCCGCGCTTTCGCTTACCTGAAAAAAGCTGCTGCTATTACCAACTTTGAGGCAGGTATTTTACCAAAAGACAAATCCGATTTGATAGGACAAGTTTGTGACGAAATACTGAGGGGGGAGCTTGATGAGCAATTTCCATTAGTGGTTTGGCAAACAGGGTCGGGTACTCAATCCAATATGAATTGCAATGAGGTAATCGCTTATCGCGCTCATGTCGTCAATGGTGGTAATCTGCTCGACGATGATAAATATGTGAAACCGAACGATGATGTGAATAAATCGCAATCATCAAACGATACTTTCCCAACGGCTATGCACATTGCAGCTTATAAAATTTTGATGGAAACCACTATTCCAGGCATTGAAAAGCTTCGCGATACCTTACATCAAAAAGCAATCACCTATAAAGATGTCGTCAAAATTGGTCGCACCCACCTCATGGATGCTACGCCTTTGACAGTAGGGCAAGAATTCAGTGGTTATGTTTCGCAACTCAATCATGGTTTGAAAGCTATTCGCTACACTTTAGAACATCTTTCAGAATTGGCCTTGGGTGGTACGGCTGTCGGCACGGGCATCAATACACCCCCTCAATATTCAGAGAATGTAGCAGCCAATATTGCTCGACTTACTGGCTTACCATTCATAACGGCTGAAAATAAATTTGAGGCTCTGGCTGCACACGACGCCATCGTAGAAGCACATGGTGCGTTGAAAACAGTGGCTTGCTCTTTGATGAAAATTGCCAATGATATTCGCCTTCTCTCGAGTGGACCTCGGGCAGGCATCGGCGAGTTGTATATTCCTGATAATGAGCCTGGCTCATCTATCATGCCTGGCAAAGTCAATCCTACGCAATGCGAAGCCATGACAATGGTAGCCGCGCAAGTATTGGGCAACGATGTAGCAATTAATATAGGTGGCGCAACAGGTCATTTTGAGCTCAATGTCTTCAAACCTATGATGATTTATAATTTTCTGCATTCAGCGCGTTTGATTGGTGACGTTTGCGTATCTTTCAATGATAGATGTGCGGTCGGTATAGAGCCGATTGAAAAAAATATTAATTTTTATGTTCAAAATTCATTAATGCTCGTTACGGCTCTGAACCCTCATATTGGTTATTATAAAGCGGCTGAAATCGCTCAAAAAGCCCATAAAGAAGGCACATCGCTCAAAGAATCAGCCCTTTCCTTAGGTTATTTGACTTCTGAAGATTTTGATAAATGGCTAAAGCCAGAAGAAATGGTGGGTGAAATAAAAATATAAAACATAATTTTAAAAACCAGCTTTTAAAACACACCTGTTATTTCATCATTTATCCAACCCTTTTTTTATTAAAAAATAAATGCTAAAAAACATAAAAATGAAACATCGCTGACCTAAATTTGTCTTTCATCGAGTGTATTGTTGCCAATACCAACACAACTGAGCGCATGAAGATACTCCAACTTTGTAAAAAATTTCCTTATCCACTCAAAGACGGCGAAGTTATCGCTGTCAATACCTTAGCAAAATCTCTTAAAGAGTTGGGAGCTGAAATGACCTTGCTCACTATGAATACAAGCAAGCATCGAGTTGCTGTATCAGAATTACCTGATTCTTTCAAATCTATCTATAAAACCATTCATCATGTTGATATTTACAATCATATAACAGCATTAGGTGCTTTTAAAAATTTATTTGAAAAAGAATCTTATCACGTAACTCGTTTTATTTCAAGGAATTATGAGTCAAAATTAATTGAAATATTAAAAAACGAAACCTTCGATGTCATCCAACTCGAAACCATTTTTCTGACACCTTATATCCCTATCATTCGTCAATATTCAAACGCCGTGATTGCCCTTCGCGCTCACAATGTAGAGCATGAAATTTGGAAACGAGTGGCTGAAATAACCAATATCGCTCCTAAAAAATGGTATCTTAATTTCTTAAATCAAAAATTAAGACGGTTTGAATTAGAAAATATTACCAAATGTGATGTGCTTTTACCTATCACAGGTCGAGACCTACGCATTTTTAGATTGTTGGGCTACAAAGGCGAAGCTTTAGTCACGCCAGTAGGGCTAAACAGCTGTGATTATAGAGCCAATTGGCAGATTTTCAATAAAAAACCTTCTATTGGCTTTATTGGTGCTCTTGATTGGATGCCCAATCAAGAAGGGCTTAGATGGTTTTTAGAAAATGTTTGGACTGAAAATACTCACTCCGATACTGAGGGGTGGCAAAGGCTCAAGCTGCACATTGCCGGTAGAAATGCCCCCTCGTGGTTGAAAAATATTAAAGTAAAAAATGTGCAATTCATAGGCGAAGTGCCTAATGCTCAATCATTTATGAATGAACATTGTATTGCCATTGTTCCGCTTTTCAGCGGCAGTGGCATCCGCGTTAAGATTCTCGAAGCCATGATGCTCGGCAGAGTTGTCCTCACCACTTCGATGGGCTTGGAGGGCATCAATGCACAGGACGGCGAGGAAGTTTTGATAGCCAATACCGCCTACGAGTTTGCTGAAAAAATTGATAGCTGCCTCAAAAACCCGCATATACTGAGGGGTATCGGCGAGAAAGCCCGTGCCTTCGCGCTTATACATTTCGATAATTTGGAAATTGCTTCCAAGGTGATTAATACTTATGAATCCCTTTTACCTAAACAAAAAATTAGTGCTTTATAAATGAGGATTGGCATACGCGCACTACAAAAAAATATGCGGAACTGGAGTCCCGCGCTACATTATGATAGAAAAGCTAAAACAAGTCATTAAAAAACTACCCATAGTTTTTACGAAAAACCAGCGTTATGATGCCCAAACCATCCGAATACTGCGCCATATTTGTCGTCCAGATTCCAATTGTATTGATGTAGGCTGCCATAAAGGTGAAATGTTGGATAAAATATTGGTATTTGCACCCAAAGGTGAACACTATTGTTTTGAACCCTTGCCCGACCTTTTTGAAGGGCTTATTAAAAAAAAATATCCTCCAAATTGCCATTTTTATAAAACAGCCTTGAGTTACCAAAAAGGCGAAACTTCTTTTAATTACGTCATTACTAATCCATCATACAGCGGTATTTTACGCCGTAAATATGACCGCCCCGACGAAGAAGATACCCTCATCACCGTCCAAACAGACCTTTTGGACAATATTATTCCCCAAAATAAAAGCATTGATTTCATAAAAATAGATGTGGAAGGTGCTGAAATGCTCGTACTGAAAGGTGCTGAAAAAACCATTATGCGGTGCAAACCTATCATCGTTTTTGAACATGGCTTAGGAGGCTCCGATGTTTATGGCACTACACCCAAGCAGATATTTGATTTTTTTGATAAATGCGATATGAAAATATCGCTCATGAAAAATTGGCTTGAGCAAAAGCCCCCCCTCAGTATAGAAGCCTTTGAAGAGCAATTTTATCAAGCTAAAAACTACTATTTTATTGCTTATGCTTAAATCCATACAGGAGTTTCACTAACTTTGCCCAAATTAAATATGTGAAATTACTCGTCCTGACATCTCGTTTTCCTTATCCGCTTGAAAAAGGTGACAAACTCCGCATCTTTCATCAAATTCGTGAACTTTCGCGCTATCATGAAATAGTGCTCTGTTCGCTCGCCGAAGAACACGTGCAAGACGTTGATTATCAAGAAGTTAAGCAATATTGTTCTAAAATTCTCATCCTTAATTTAAATAAAAAAACTGTTATTTTTAATGTTTTAAGAAACATATTGAGCCTGCCTTTTAGGCTTAACTTGCCATTTCAAGTCGCTTATTTTTTTAATAAAAACATTAAAAAACAGGTTCTCCAAATCATTGATGCTGAAAAGCCTGACCATATTTATTGCCAATTGGCACGCATGGCAGAGTATGTTCGCCATCTCAATTTGCCCAAAACTTTGGATTATATGGACGCTTTTTCAATGGGTGCTGCCCGTCGTGCAGAAAGCTCCTACTGGCTGAAAAAGCCATTTTGGAAAATCGAAGCCCGCAAAATGGCAGAATATGAAGCGCAATTAGCCCATGATTTTGATAATTTGACCATTATTTCCACTCAAGACCGCGATGTATTGGATTTTACTGAAAAAAATAAAATTCAAGTCGTCCCGAATGGCGTAGATACCCATTATTTCAAAAAAAATGATGCATCTCTCCCCCCTCAGTATCACATCGCTTTTGTCGGCAATTTGGGATATTATCCCAATGTGGAAGCCACTAAATATTTAGTGTATCAAATATTGCCATTGTTGCTGACTCATATTCCTGATATTAAAATCCTAATAGCAGGTGCACGCCCGACGGCTGAAGTATTGAATTTATCCAATAAAAACGTGACCGTAAAAGGCTGGTTGAAGGATATTAGGACAGCATATTCAGATGCTCAAATATTCGTCGCGCCGCTTTATCACGGCAGTGGGCAACAAAATAAAATTTTGGAAGCCATGTCAATGGGTCTGCCTTGCGTGACGACGAGCCTTGTGAACAATGCCATTTTAGCAACACCTAATGTAGAAATTTTGACTGTGGACACATCTACCGATGCCAATACAAATCGACTACAACAAAAGGTGATATTTGCAGAAAAAATTATTAACCTTTTACAAAACATTGATAATCAAGAATTTATAAGTAAAAATGCGCGTTTATTTGTTGAAAATAAATACTCATGGCAATATTCAGCTACTTTGTTAAATAATATTATTGAAAAGAAAATTAACCAATATCAACCAAATTAAATTTTGTTTTGTTTAAATATAGGAACAATAATTAAATACGATTCAATATTGACATATTAAAACCATATTTTAAAATGATTTTTGAAGATTCACTGACCATGCCCTCTACTGAAAAAGAATTCAAACTCAATACCATCGAAGAAGCCATTGCAGATATTCGTGCAGGCAAAATTATCATCGTTGTGGATGATGAAGACCGCGAAAATGAAGGCGATTTTATTTGCGCTGCCGAACTCATTACCCCCGAAATGGTCAACTTCATGGCTACTCATGGGCGTGGCTTAATCTGTACACCTATTGAAGAAAAACGCGCCGAAGAGCTTGACCTCAAGCCAATGGTGCCTGAAAATACAGCCTTGCACGAAACCGCTTTCACCGTTTCCATTGATTTACTCGGTCATGGTTGCTCTACGGGCATTTCCGCTTACGACCGCGCTACGGGCATCCGCTGGCTCACTAATCCTGAGGCTGTCGGTAGAGATTTTGCTCGTCCGGGGCATATTTTCCCCCTTCGCGCAAAAACGGGCGGCGTTTTGCGGCGCACAGGACATACCGAAGCCGCTATTGATTTAGCACGTATGTCGGGGCTATATCCGGCAGGTGTTTTAGTAGAAATTCTCAACGAAGATGGCACGATGGCACGCTTACCACAATTGGTAGAAATTGCGAAAAAACACGATATGAAAATCGTCACTATTGATGACCTTGTGGCATATCGTATGCGGACTGAACGTTTGGTAAAACGCGAAATGAGTGTCAAATTGCCTTCAAAATATGGTGAATTAGAGGTTTTTGCTTATCAACAACTCACTACAGGCGATATTCATTTAGCCATCAAAAAAGGTGATTGGCAACCCGATGAAGCCGTGCCTGTGCGCGTGCAATCTTCCACAGAGCCAAATGATATACTCGGCAGTTTGTTTGAAAATCACGATTCTTCCTTGCATAGTGCCTTCGAAATCATTGAAAAAGAAGAAAAAGGCATCTTTTTATACATGCATCAAGCCGAAAAAGGTTACTCGATGTTGCAGCGTTTAAAAGCCTACAAATCGCAACAAGAGCGTCAGTCGCCCCCTCATTATGATATGGATCAGCGGGATTATGGCGTCGGTGCTCAGATATTGAGGGATTTGGGTGTCTGCAAAATCCGCCTTATTACGCGCAGCCAAAAACGTAGGGTGGGCTTGATTGGCTACGGTTTGGAAATTGTGGAAATCATTAATTTATAAAAATGAATCAATTTAAAAATCCGCTCGACCCCGATAACCTAAAAGCAAAAGATTTGTTGAAAAAATGGCTTTCCGCTAAGTTAAAATTAGGGGATAAAGCGCATATTGAAATCACTGAATATCAATGTGCTGACTCTGGCTGCCTTCATGCTGAAACGGTTTTCAAGGTTTCTGAATCGCTCAATACCCCCGAAGGGATATTTGTCACTGCGAGCAGAGCGCGGCAGGAGGGGGTGCAAATTTATAAAATTGCAAAACCTTTAGTTTTTATTCGTCGATTGGATATTGATACTATTACTCAAGTGACTGAATCTAAAAGCGTGGTTCATAAGCATTAAATTTTTGAACTAAACCTATAAGGTTTTTTGAAACCTTATAGGTTTGGAGCAATAAATATTCTATCATTTCACCATTTATTTTTTATATTCAATACCCAAATTACGGTATTTTAATGTTAATGACAATAAATAATCTTTACAAGTAAGAAATTAAACGTTATATTTGTTAGAACAAAAATAATTGTTGAACCCAAAATAACTTAAATTTACCATACGATGAAAGCAATCAATAATCAACTGTCATCTCCTTTTAATTTCTTTAAGAAATTTTCTTTCAAAGCAATGGCTCATCATACTTGATGAAGCACTTTTTGTATGTCCAATTCTCAAATAAAAATTCACAAATAAGAAAAAGATGTTGCCTTATAAAGTTTAAGAAAACATCTTTCTATTAAGTTGGTTAGTAAAATTTTTCATGCTTTTTTAATGAGAAGCTCTTCCAAACATTTTGGCAGAGCTTTTTTTTACATCGGCTCAGCAGTCGCTCCGGAGGAGCTAAATATGGGTAGCTTTTTTTTATTCGTTAAAAGTTTCAACCGTTAAATCATCAATCAGCATCTGCTTTTGGCTGTCTGTATTCCAAAAACTGACGACTATTTTATCGAAATTATAACGCTGAATTTTAGCATCTAACCAAATTTTCTTCGTTTCGCCATCGTTCATAATGCGGTGTGGTCGCAAGTAAAATAACTTGACTTCCTGCTCTCCTTTTTTCAAAGTAACAATCCATTGCATCATACTCCAAGTGTTCCACTCTTTTGAAACGGCTTTGAAGGTAGCTGTCGCACGCAGCCATTTTTTATTTTTTATAGTCTTATTTTGAGCTTCTATACTGAGGGGTATATCAATCTTCGGCGAATAAGGATGTTGATTATCAACAGATAAAGATTTTTTACCGTTTATAACATTTTGATTAATAATACTTTGTGAAGTGTCATTTTCAAAATCATTTTTATAAATCACATTCACATCGCGCATGGTGCCTTGAAAATCGTATTTATTATCCAAGAGTTTACGCGTATCATCGGGTATATTCCAACGTCCGAGCGTGGCTCTGAGGTAAGCAGGTGTTGTATATTCCGCTTCAAAATGACCGCCTTTATGGGCTTGATAGAGCAGCCAAATGTTTAAATAAATACAAATCAGCATTAAAACTGAGACAATAACACGCCAAATTTTATTCTGCAAAACATACTCAAAAAATGCAGCCAATGGGAACGCCAACATTGGATAAATCTGAATCATCTGCCTCTGACCCAAGCCGCCGCCATACCACCAAATATTATAACCAAACGAAACATAGATAAAAAGCAGGGTAAAAATTCCAATTGCCCAAAAGTATTCACGCCGTTTTTTATATAAAAAAACAAAACCAATCAGCGAAGGAAGCATCGCTGGTGTGTAAACCAACCATCCTTTTCGCGCTGAAAACAAGCCATCTATGATATGCGTATGTAGCCATTCCATTTTGACTTCGGGTCCGTAGCTGTTGTAAATAAAATGCCCTGTCGTATATTTCCAATACATTAATTGAATAAAACCGATTAAAAACGCCACCGCAGCCGTGATAAAAATCATCGAAATATGCTTTTTCAAGAAGGCAAAACGCATTTTCATTCCTTCAAAATTAGAAACGCTCCATAAAATCGGAATCAAAACGACAATCAACTCTGTCGGTCGAGCCAATGCTGCCAAGCCTATGCATGCACCCATGCCGACTGCTCGAAATACTGAGGGGGTCTCTTCAAATTTTAAAATAAGCCATAATAAAATCGCATAAAGTGTGAAGATATACGAGTGCGTCATGGCGCTATCTATCGCCGCATAATTCAAATAATGAGTGGCTAAAACGTATAAAATCAAGGTAAATGCAACACTTTTATCATTAAATCCGACTTTTAACAACACTTTTCTTAAAAACCATAAACCCACAAAAGACCATAACAAACTCCAAATACCAATCGCCATTTGATACGGTTTGGAAAATCCGTCGGCTTCAAAACCTAAAGGTTTGGCTAATAAATGTGCTGTGAAAAAGGCGGGGGCGTACATCATTGCCATGCCGGAGGTGTATTTCATCACCATTGGTTTTGCTTGCCCCCCAACCCCCGAAGGGGGAGTACTGCCTGTCCCTGAACTGGTAACAGAAACAGTGGATGGCAATGCGGCATAAAAATCACCGCCTTGATATTGATATTTTTTATCTAAATCGGTGTGAAAAGCGACATTTTTGAGGTCTTTGTAAATAAAAATGGCGGGTAAATAGTAATAATAGCCGCAAACATCCCAACTTAAGGTGGCTTCGCTGCCCGATTTTTCCCATTTTGGATAAAAGAAAAAAGCCGTGTAAGTCAGCACCGCTACACATAGCCAATAAGCATATTTTGAAAAAAGATTCATCCAATCGTTATTTTCCGCAAAATAGAAAATATGCACCGACTTTCTAAACTACCCCCTCAGTATTTTGTTTGAAAAATCATATTTTCAACATTCAACAAAGCGTTTTTATGAATATTAATGTCTTTTGGTTTAGACGAGATTTGCGTTTGCAGGACAATGCAGGTTTGTATCATGCCTTAAAAAGTGGCGAGCCTGTGCTGCCGATTTTCATTTTTGATAAAAAAATATTGGATTATTTGGAAGATCCCGACGATGCCCGAGTGACATTTTTACACAATACATTGACCGAACTCAAGGCGGAATTAGAAGCTTTAGGCTCTACCCTACTTGTTTTTTATGGTAATCCGATTGATGTTTGGCAGAAAATGACGGCTGAGTACGCCATCAAAAAAGTGTTCACCAATCACGATTATGAGCCTTATCCTTTGCAGCGCGATAATGAAATTAAACAATTTTTAAATACACAAAATATTGATTTTCAAACATTTAAAGACCACGTTATTTTTGAATACGATGAAGTCACTAAAGATGATGGCAAACCCTACACCGTTTTCACACCTTACAGCCGCAAGTGGAAAGCAAAATTAGACAGCCAATTGAGTGATTATCAGAACAGTAAAATTTCTTTTTATTTAGAACCTTACCCGACTGAAAAGTATTTCCAAAATTTTTATAAACAAATCACCTCCATCAGTATTCCGACCCTCGAAAGCATGAATTTCAAGCGTTCGAGTATTTCAATTCCTTCAAAAACTGTTGCTCGAAGCGTGGTGATGAATTATGATAAAACACGCAACTTTCCTGCCCTCGCGCAAGGCACAACGCGGCTCGGCATTCATTACCGATTTGGTACGATTTCGATTCGCGAAAAAGCGTTATCGGCATTGAGTCTGAATGAAACTTATCTGAATGAATTGATTTGGCGAGATTTCTATTCTCAGATTTTACAGCATTTTCCGCATATCGCCGAAGGCAAAGCTTTTCGTCCCGAATATGACCGCATCGCTTGGCGTGACGATGAAACAGCTTTTCAAAAATGGTGCGATGGGAAAACGGGCTACCCGATTGTGGATGCCGGTATGCGCGAACTCAACGCCACAGGCTATATGCACAACCGCGTCCGTATGATAGTTTCCAGTTTTTTGACCAAGCATTTGCTGCTTGATTGGCGGCTCGGCGAAGCATATTTTGCCAAACAACTGCTTGATTTTGATTTTGCGAGCAATAATGGCGGTTGGCAATGGGCTTCGGGCAGCGGTACGGATGCCGCCCCCTATTTCCGCATTTTTAACCCGACCGAGCAGCAGAAAAAATTTGATTCGGAGTTTAAATACATCCGCCGTTGGGTACCTAAATATGGCACCCCTCAGTATCCGCAGCCAATTGTTGACCATAAAGAAGCGAGGGAACGGTGTTTGAGGGTATATGCTGATGCTTTGAAAAAGTGAAAAATGAATAGTGAAAAGTGAAAAATTGACTGTTACACATTTTTCACTTTTCACTATTCATTTTTCACTAAACAGTCTTCTCCTCCCACACCGCGCACAAATGCACAATCATCCGCACAGCCGCTTCCATATCTTGAATCGAAACATGTTCGTGGCGAGAGTGAATCGCTTGTTCGCCAGCAAAAAGATTGGGGCAAGGTAAACCCATAAATGACAAACGAGAACCATCCGTACCGCCTCGAATGCTCCCTAAATTGGGTTTCAAACCCGCTCGTTTCACCGCTTCAATCGCATTATCCATGACATGAGGGTTGGCATCCAAGACCTTTTTCATGTTGCGATATTGTTGAAAAACATTTAAATCAGCTTTTGAATGTGGGTAATTTTTCATGATTTTATCCATCACCCCCCTCAGTATCACAGCTTTATCTTTCAATAAATCATCGTCAAAATCCCTTAAAATGAAGGTAATTTTAGCATTTTCCAAGCCGCCTTCTATTTTCACGGGATGAATAAAGCCCTGTTTGCCTTCGGTGGTTTCGGGCGTCAAATGGTCTTTGGGCAGTGCCGAAACGATGTCAGATGCAATTTTAATCGCATTCTCCATTTTACCTTTTGCATAGCCCGGATGGGCTGCTACGCCTTGAATCGAAATGGTCGCGCCATCGGCTGAAAAGGTTTCATTTTCAACATCGCCAACAGGTCCACCGTCGAGGGTGTAGCCGAAGTCTGCACCGAGGCGTTTCATATCTGCTTTGTCCACACCGCGTCCGATTTCCTCGTCGGGGGTGAAAAGAATGCGAATTTTGCCATGCAATACTGAGGGGGTGTTCAGCAATTGGTAAGCGGCATCCATGATTTCCGCCACGCCCGATTTATCGTCCGAACCCAAGAGCGTCAAGCCGCTGGCGGAGATAATATCGTTGCCGATTTGCGTTTTCAAATAAGGATAATCTGCCAAGCGAATCACCTGCGTTGGGTCGTCGGGCAAGACAATATCTTCCCCTTGATAATTTTTATGGACGATGGGTTTCACATCCGTTCCGCTGGCGTCGGGGGCGGTATCCACATGGCTGCAAAAGCAAATCGTGGGCACATTCGGCTTGTCGGTATTAGCAGGAATGGTGGCGTAAACGTAGCCAAATTCGTCCATCTCAGCATCTTTTATGCCCATTTCAAGCAATTCCTGCACGAGCAGGCGCGAGAGATTTTTCTGTTTTTCGCTCGATGGCGTGGTCGTTGAGTTGGGGTCGGCTTGGGTGTCAATCGGTACATAGCGCAAGAAACGCTCGGCGACGGTATGTTTAAATTGCATAATTTTATTTTATTTAATTAATTCAAAATCAAAGGTTTATCTTTAAAAATTAAAAATCAACACTGAAGCAACAATTTTTCAAAATTATGGTTTTCTTACAATATTTATTAAAACTAACAAACCACTTTCCAATGAAAAACCTACTCATATTCACCGTTGGTTTCTTTTTCACACTTCCGATTTTTGCTCAAAATTTTACAGACTTACCTGTTTGGCAATTCAATATTTTATTTCAAACGGATAGAGCTATTGTTCAGCCACAATTCCTAAGCACGCTTGATTCGTTAGCCAATGGTATGGTTGCTGATAGTGCTTTTCAAGTCAAAATCACCGCACATACCGATAATACAGGCTCAACTGATGAAAATGAGAAACTTTCAAAATTGAGAGCCGAAACTATAAAAAATTATTTAATTCAACGAGGGATTAATGAAAAATGCTTAGCTGTTTTTTGGAAAGCTGCCTCTGAACCCGTTGCAGACAATAATACTGAGGGGGGTAAAGAGCAAAATAGGCGCGTGACCATTGAGGTTTTTAGGAGAATTTATCTCGCCCAAGTGACGTCGGTAGTCAAAAATGATTCAGGTGGCGTAGTTCCTAATGCATTGGTATTGATGCGGAGTAAATACCTGTCGGATTCCACACATACGGATAGCACGGGCGTTTTTTCAATCAATGTGCCTTTCAAACAAGCTGCTGTGATTGAAGTGACAGCTAAAGACCATTTTTATGATAAAAAGGTGCTGAATTTAGGTGTTTTTAAAGTAAAACTGAAAGATTTCATCATTGCCAAAACTGAAATTGGTAAAAAATTGAATGTTAAAGACTTACATTTCTATGGTGGTGAAGCCATTTTATTACCTGAATCAAAGCCTGAATTAAAAATTCTCTTGTTTTTTCTTAAAATCAATCCAACTTATAAAATCGAATTAGCAGGGCATATAAATGGCGTTGGTTCAATTGTACCTGTGGGTTCTAAAGATTTTAAACTTTCGGAAAACAGGGCTAAAACGGTCTATCAATTTTTAATTGAAAATGGAATACATGAAAAAAGACTTGTTTATAAAGGTTACGCTAATTGGGAAATGGTCTTTCCAAACGCGCAAATTGAAAGTCAAATGGCTGCTAATAGGCGCGTGGAAATTAGAATTTTAGAGAAATAGGCTATTTTCGATGACTATTACTCAATTGCTCTTTGGCTATAGCCAGCATATTTAATACAAGCGAATAAATTTGCTCTAATTCATCAATTTTGTAAACCTGTTTATATTTGATGAACAAACCGTTCTGTAAACAGGCAAATTCCCAAAAATCGCCGTTGGAAACAATACCGAATAATTTGTCTTGCGGTGTTTTATTCAATTGTTGGATGGCATACATTTCAGCGGCACATT
>JAYUUR010000218.1:0-4796 GCA_043754475.1 Saprospiraceae bacterium
GTATTCATCGCCACCGCATCTACAAAATCCGTATTGTCGCTGTTGCGGACATATTGCAAGGGTTCGTAGCCAATGCCGAGTGCATCCGCCAAGCGTTTGCCATCGGTTGAGTCAGTGGGTTGAAACAGCGGATTCCCTGTTTCGATGAAATAACTGAGGTCATTAAAATCATCATTATCGGTATAGCCTGAGCCGTTTCGCTCGGTATTATTGGTTGGTGTACCGTTCGGGACAAGGCTAAAACCTTTGGGCGCGTAGTGGTGATTATCAATTAAATCCTCTAAAACACTGGCACTTTCCGTCTCACTTGCTGAGAGATACAAGCCCAGAACCACGATTTTATCAAAACCTCCGCTTGACTCTTCCACCGACAGCGGAATGCGGAAGCCCATGCCCACCTCCGTAGCGCGAGGGAAATCTGAAATCCAATCAAAGCTTTCTGCAAAAACTATTTTCTCATCGTTTTTAGTAATTTCTTTATCTGCTAATGCTGGATTTGGTCCTACATATAAGGTGTCGGGAATGGCTTTGCCGACGATTTCACGCGCCGCCGCGCCTTTTCGATAGAGCGTAATGACAAATTTATCAGGCATCACCTGCGTACGAGGAGCACGGCTCCATGAATCGGCTTTAGTCAAATCATGCATAGGGAAATTAGTCATCCATAATTGAGCGACTTGATTGATTTTTGAAGTTGCCACACTATCGCTTGCAATGACAATGTATTTATCAGCTAAAATCATAAATGCATCGCTGTCTTCAGCAGCCACTGCATTCTGAAACAATGTTTTAACCCCTTCATCCGTAATGCTGTTGATTATATTGATGAAAAAAGCTGTGTCCTTACCCCTCAGTAAATCGAACAAATTAGCCACGCCCGGGAGCGCAATCAGGCTATCCCAATCAGTCGGTTTCATTTGGGCAGCCACCCACGCCGCCCGTTGCGATTTGAACTGATTAGCTAAATGACTCCAAGCGGATTTGCGCCGATTTTCCTTTTCTGTATTCGTATATTCAGCCACGAGTAGCTCCGTCCAATAGAGTTTGCCCGCCGCCACTTCACTATCCGTCAAGGTTTTTTCATGCGTATGAATAGCGATTTCATCGGGATAAACCCTCAGCCACAACTCATTGCGCCCTTCAACAGATTGTATAAAACGAGTTTCAATTTTGACAGGCTGTAATAAAAAAGGTGTCGCATCATCCAATTCTTTTACCACTTCACGCGGGTGCGGCTCTCGATAAAGCCCCCCAATATTGCCCAATAAACTCTTATCGCAGCGCAATAATTCAGCCGCCAACGCTCCTTCCCTACCCCTCAGTATTTCGAGGTTTTTTTCCGTTTCCGCCTTATCTACAAAGGTCGGATTGAACAATTCCCGTAGTCGATTATCTAAACCTGAGATTTCTTCTCGGATGCCGCCTTGTCTGTTTTGAATGTCTTTTTTCTTTTCGTTGGCTGCCCTTTCTGCTTGTTTTAATGCATCGCTCTCATGTTGCGCTTTACCCAATTCTGCTTGTGCATCCTCTAATTGTCTTTGCAAATCCTCTAAAAGTGCTTGTAATTTCTCTATTTCTTTTAAATCGCCGCTGGGGTCTTGCTGTATTTCCCCTATCCTATCCGATGTTAAAGTGATTTTAGTTTGAAGGGCTTTTATTTTATTTTGTAAAAAAATAACCAACTGCTCATTCTCCCGAACCTTTGAAAAAATAGCATCCAAAGCTGCTAATTCCCTATTCAATTCCACCAGTAATGCTTGCAGGCGAGCTATGCGCCCCCTCAATTCATTCACCCTTTGCTGGTCAACGCGTGGAACGGTGTGCTGCTGATTAGCCCGTTTTAATTGCAATTCAGTGCGTTGAATTTGCAAGCGCGTTTGATAAAGTTTCTCATCGCACTCTTGCCGTTGCTGACGGATTTTCGCAATAGCGGCTATTTGTTCTTTAAAAGTGGGCATTTGTTCTTTACATTAGATTTTTTGACAATAAATAACTTTCCAAGACCTTGGAAAAGAGTCCAGAGGACTCTCACGTTTGTAGATTTATGCGTAAAAAACTCTCCATTTACGAGTCCAGCGGACTCATACGTTTGTTAGAGTTACAACAACTATGTGATTTTAGAACATCATTTCTACAAATGTGCGAGTCCGCTGGACTCGTAAAATACGCATCTGATACGTTATTTCTACAAACGTGCGAGTCCGCTGGACTCGTAAAATACGCCTCCGATGCATTACTTCTATAACCGTGTGACTCCGCTGGAGTCCTAACTCGTAACTTTCAATTCTCACCTTTCAACTATTTCATCATCGCTTTTTCAAGCATTTCATTCGCATGAACAGCCACCATCACCGGTTTTTGAAATAAAATATAAGCCATTTCTGATGATGAAGCACCCCATGCGTGGGCTTTTTCTTCCTCTGTCAAAGTGAGGGTCGGTACATTAGAAGTGGTGATAAAAGGAGCATTGGGCGTTGGCAATCTCTCCCAAGAAACATTATCCCAAGTGTCTTTTGCACCTAATTCATTCGGTTGGTATTTAATATCCATTCCGAAGCGTGGCTCGCCCGGTATCTGTTGAATGATGAAAAACCAGCCGAGTGTATCGCCTGCAAACCCCTCAGTATCTTTCGTTCCTTGCGCTTCTTCGATAGTTAATTCAAATCCGAAAAATTTAATATCTGGCTCTACTTCCGCCTTGAAAATAGGGAACTTATATTCCTTTTTAAATTGTGCTTCCGTCGGCTCTTCCCGTATGATTATGGGGTGAAGAGTTTTCGTTTTAGCATCCGTATTGGTAATCGCTTTTTGAGCATAAATGACGGTATTAGGGTATTTTTTAAGTAATTCCCCTCGAATAACCAAGACAACTTTCTCTTTTTTACCGCCTTTGCGATGGCTGCCCAGTTCCGTAAAACTCTGCCAAGTGTGGATTTTAGTGATGTCTTTCAAATCATCCGCATCTTTAGCGGCATCTATTGCACCTGGTGTAATAATGCCTTTCACATCCCAAAACTGGCGGAAATAGCTGCCGCGTAAGTCCGTTGGATACTCACGCCAAAGCAATTCACGCCCCATTTCATGGTTCAAACCCACCAAATAGGATTCGATAAAAGGTGGATTGGTCTCTAAAAGTGAAATCGTATCGGGCGGAATGAGTTGAATATTGGGCAACAGCAACTCCTTTCCCATGTCGCGCAAAGGCGCATACATGGGGTCTTCAAAATCGGGATGCGCCATCGCAGGTGTAATTTGTTCCCATATTTGAAGCACCCAATTTAAAGCAGGCGGCATAATTACACGCGCCGATAATTGCAACGAAAACGACGTATGCGGATGAATAGCCTTTTGAACTTTAGTGAAAGCATTTCCCAAATCAAGCGGTTTAAGAGGCGCAGGAACAGGCATTTTAATGGCTAAACGAGTATTAAAAGTCGTGAGTGCCGTCCTAAAATTTTGAGCTTGCACACTGTCCGCGCCACCGCTTGTCGTCGTAGGTGCTGGGGCTACGGTTTCATCATCTAATTGAATATTAAAATTAGGGCGTGGTGGGATATTGGGAATCGCTTCTAAAGTTTTTTCAGGACTGTTCAACATTTCAGCCGTTTCAAATTGTTTTTCTATATTTTTTGCATAAAAATAGCCACCGACTGCTGCCACCGCTAAAGCGATGCAAACCACATAAGCACTTGTAAAAATGGCTATTATGAAAAGTAAAACCAATAAAAGCAGCAATATACCCAAAGCATTATCAATAATCCATTTGAGCCAAGCGGGTATTTTAGGCTTGGTTTGCTCGGCGACATCGTCGAGGGTCGGTAATACTGAGGGGGTCTCGCGTGGAAAAGCAGCAGCTACTTTGCCTTCATTCAAATCCGTTACAAGTTGTTGATAATCAAGCACTTCTGACACATTCAATCGCTGTGTCACTTTTCCATTGGGTCGAATCAACCGCCTAAAAGCACTGCTGAAAACGGCTTCGGGCAATTGACTTTCACGGACTTGCTGCCGAATAGTGGTAGGGCTACCCATTATTTTAGAATGAACCAATGAGGTAATCGCTAATAATGACCCCATTTTCAAAGGTTGAAAATACTTTTCAGTATATTTTAAAGCAATTGAACCCATTGCTTTGGTTTGGCGCATGAGGCGATTGGCTTCCATGACTTTTTCCAATTGCACCCATGCTTTTTGCATCAAAGTCTCTTGGTGTTTTTGAATCACCGCCGTACCGAAGCCGCCTGAAGTACGGTTGCGAGGGTCGCGATTGAGGTCGTGATACCAGCCTTTATTGTCCACATCAAGGGTGATGAGATTTTCCTTTTTCTGTCGCGCATGGTTTTGACCGTAAAACGGCACTGAAACAATGGGGTCTTCATCTTCCACCAAGCGCATTTTTTCAGGGAAATTGACCAAATTTTCTAATTGCTCATAAAAAGCGCGGTTCGTTCCTGCTTTCAAAAAATCTTTGACTTGAGGTTTTGGCTCTGTATAAGGCGATTTTATAGCCCCTTCCAAGCCAAATACTGAGGGGTCTGCACTGCTCACAGGCTGCTCTTTTCCAAGTCCATCTCTAATAATTATACCATTGGCATCCACTTGTACAAAGCCGGGTTTGGACACGTCCATATCTCGAATACCCACCGCAGCTGGCATCACACGCGGCACAAGGTTTTTAACTAATTCTTCAAAATCTTGATTTTCACTTGTCCTAAAAAACCATTGATAATACACTGGAAATTCGACATCTTGTGCGCCATCCCAAGAAGGCTTTTGAGCAGGCACCCCCTCAGTAG
>JAYUUR010000219.1:0-4795 GCA_043754475.1 Saprospiraceae bacterium
TCTCTACAAATATTAAGGTGCGCTGCACCTGCAAAAAAAGTAGCGTTTATTTATGACTACCTACTTAATTCAATTAATTTGAAAATATTAACTCAATATTTGGCTTTTATACTGAGGGGGTACTTTTCAATTCTCACCCCATCCTCTCCACCCGCACTGCCACATTACTAAACGCCGCATTCCCCGTCAACTCATCCAAAACATGCTCATCTGTCAAGTCGTTGACACTGACGCCGGCGTGTTGTTGCGCGATGTCGAGTTGTACGCCCTTGCGTGCATGACCGTAGCCGTGCGGCATACTCACCACGCCGCGCATCATCGTATCGGTCAATTCAGCAGCGACTTCCACGCTGCCCACTCGGGAGGATATTTTCACAACTTGTTGATTATCAATGCCTAACGCATGGGCATCTTCGGGATGTATCATCAGCGTACACCGATTGCGCCCTCTGACCAATCGAGCGGAGTTATGCATCCATGAATTATTATCCCTCAAATGCCGTCTGCCGATTAAGAGCAGCGGATACTGAGGGGTCGGTTTTTTATCCATCGCTGCCTTCACCCTTTCTAAATCTTGAACCAATAAATCGGGTGCGAGATGTATTTTTTTATCGGCTGTCAAAAGGCGTTCGGGCAAGCAAGGTTGCAGCGCACCTAAGTCAATACCATGTGGATTTTCCTTTAATTTATCTAAAGTCAAGGCATGTCTGCCATACATTAATCCTAAATTCAGCTTGACTTCCGGCGGCTCGGGCGTAAATTCCTCTTCGTTGCCGCTGAACGCGTTCGCTAATTCCTGATAAATTTCCCAATCATATTTTGCTCCTGCCGATTTTGGAAACAACGCTTCCGAATATTTAGCCGTGTTGCGAATGGCTAAAGCATGAAAAGTGATGTCGTAATGCGTATTTTCTAAACCCGTTGCGGGTGGGAGGATAATGTCGGCATAGCGTGTGGTTTCATTGATGTAAATATCGAACGCCACCATATATTCCAATTTTTCAAAGGCTTTTTCCAATTGTCCACCGTTGGGCGTGGACAAAATAGGGTTGCCACAACTCGTGATCATCGCTCGGATTTGACCATCCCCCTCATTTAAAATCTCCTCAGCTAAAGCAGCAACGGGCAATTCACTCATAAATTCAGGCAAATTCCTAACGCGACTCCGCCAACGCCCGATGACTGGCGGTGCCTTGCTCGGTCGCACAATATCGAAAGCTGGGGCGGTAAACATAGCACCGCCCGCCTTATCAAAATTATCGGTGAGGATATTCAACACATTAATCAGCCATTGACTCACACCCCCAAATGCTTGCGTGGATACACCCACACGACCATAACAAACAGCCGAATTAGCCGATGCAAATTCCCTCGCCAAACGCTCAATATTAGCTGCTGAAATGCCCGTTTGAGCCGCTATTTTTTCAGGAGCATAATTTTCAACAATTTGTTTTATTTCAGATACCCCCTCAGTAAAAGCTTCATTTTTGCCCAATTTCACTAAATTTTCCTTGAAAATAACGTGAATCATGCCTAAAAGCAGAAACACATCGGTGCCCGGACGGATGGCATGATGCTCGGTTGCCTTCTCCGCCGTCTCCGTCAATCGAGGGTCAATCACGACCACTTTGCCACCCCGTTTTTGAATGGCTTGAAGGCGGTGCGTGACATCGGGGGCAGTCATAATACTCCCATTGGAAGCCACAGGATTGCCGCCAATAATGAGCCAATAATCCGTATGGTCAATGTCTGGAATAGGCAACAGAAAGTAATGCCCGAACATGAGCAAGGCTGCAAAATGATGTGGCAATTGGTCGGTTGAAGTTGCCGAAAACATGTTTTTTGTTTTCAATAATCTAAAAAAAGAAGGCGAAAACATAGTCGTCCCTAAATTATGGATTGACGGGTTGCCTTGATACACACCCACCGCATTATTGCCGTTTTTTGCTTGAATATCTTGCAATTTCCCTACTATTTCGCTATAAGCTGCTTCCCAACTGATGGGTTTCCAGCCATCAGCCGTGCGTTTGACGGGCGTTTTTAAGCGGTTCGGATCTTCATAAATGTCCTTCATCGCTACTGCTTTTGGGCAAATATGCCCTCTGCTAAATGCGTCGTTTTTATCGCCCGCGATGGTGGTGATAGTGCCGTTTTCGGTTTTTATTTCGAGTCCGCACATGGCTTCACAGAGGTTGCAGGTGCGATAATGGGTTGTTGTCATGAATGTCAAATTTTAAATATTTTAAAAACTTTTAAAAATAGACATTCTTTTTATACCCCTCAGTATTTCGTTGAAATTTTGAGAAAAATAAGCGAAAAGTAATGATAAATGATGAACCATGAATGATGAGTACTCATTTAATGCGAATAATATGTTGCACAATCGCGGAGCGATTGAATATGAATAACCTTCGATGCAATCGAAGGGTTAAAGTAAAGTGGGTTGCCATAACTGCGGAGCAGTTAAATGTGAAATATTCGCTATTACTGATTATTTTACATTCAACTGCTCCGCAGTTTTACCCATTCCCTATAACTTAGCCCCTGATTGCATCGGGGGTTATTCATATTCAATCACTCCGTGATTTAAACCCATTATTCGCTTTTCAATCATTTTTGATTAAATTTGTAGAGTAATAAAAAATAAAACAATATGATTCTCAACGCTTAATTTACGTTTGCCTCCCTGCCCCCGACGAAGGGGGAGTCTATCCCAAATATCGGTAAAATAGAGCTATAATTTGGCGGTTATTCGGATGGACTCCCCCTTCGGGGGCAGGGCTGTTAAGTTCTCAGGTTTTAAGCGGCAGAGCTGCCAAATATTTGTAGCAACCATTAATGTATAGTTCGTAAGGTGCAGAGCACCGAAATATTATAAGGTTACGGTGCGCTGCACCTGAACGAATCCGAATAAAATTTGCTACAAATATTATGGTGCGCTGCACCTTCATAGAACTTAACAGCCCTGCCCTTCGGGGGCAGGGGGGCAAACGTAAAATAAGTCTATTATTTAAAAAAAAACTACTTAAAATTTCTACCCTAATGCGCTTCAAAAATCTACTTTTAAGCCTATCTATTTTATGTATTTTATGGACAAGTTGCACCATACCGCACACTGTTTTGACCTCTAATCGGCTGCCTGCGGATATTCGTGCCCTCAAAATTGCCCGCCCTTTGGTCATTTTAGATGTGATTGGCTCTATGGAAAATGAGGATACCAGCACTCAAGCTTCTATCGATATGGAGAATAAAATCATGGATGCGGTGGAAGAAGTGCTGCCTGAAAATATCCAATACAGCTACCTTGTCCTCAAAGATTCAAGCATGTCAATTGTTGATAGCAGCTTGACGGTCTTGAAAAATAAAGTCTTGATTTCAGGTGATTTAGAAATTGACCTACCCAAACCTTTGATGGAAGTGATGAAACGCGATAGCATTCCCTACTTGCTTTGGGTACACGTGGATGGCTACGAAATGACGCGTAAAACCTATAAATTGGAGAAAACAAGCTCCATTGTTTTAGGTATTGTGGGAGCATTAATCGGCGGCGATATTGAAGCAACGCCCTCCAGAGGCAACGCGCGTTTGGTGGGTTTTATAGTCGATAGAGATAGAAATAATGTGGCTTTTTTTAAAATTATCAACATACAAAACAAATATATTTCTGAAACTGCCAACGTCCATAAAGCCATTATTGACTTATTCGATGGCTATTTTTACAGTTATAAAAAATGACGGAGTGACTCAAGTCACCCCGTCATTAATAATTATATAGATTAACCCTAATTCACGACCAATTTTTGAGTATAGACTTTTTGACCCGACATACATTTTACAATATAAACCCCTTTTGATAAGCCCGTTAAAGGAATTTCCTGTTGATACTGACCTGCTTCGACTTGCGATAAAGCGACTGCATTGACGTTTTTACCTGCCGCATCAAATATTTGTATGATCACATCTGATTTTTTTTCTTGATTAAATGATACCGTTACTTTTTCGCTGCTTGGGTTAGGAAACAGGGTAAATACTGAGGGGGTATCGGCTATTTTATCCGCTTTGTTTAATTCATTATCAACGCTTTCATTGGTTGATGTAGAAGATAAAATATCAATACCCTCTATTTTAGCGGCTATCAAAGCTTTGTTAATAGCATTTTTTGCAGAAACAGTCAATAATTCGGCATCATCATTTTGTAGAGCGTTTGGTACTCTAATGCTTGCCCAATTGGTATATACATTATTATCTTCTCTTGTTTCCGAAACAGTATTGAATAAATCGGTGAATATATAAAGTTGGTAAGTGATGGTGCTTGACAAGCCTCGCCTTTCTAAATCAAAGTAAATAAAACCTTCCCATCTACCATTGCTGCTTAAAGCAGGTGTTGATGTCCCACCTAAATAATACCACCTTCTATTATAGGTGTCGTAGAAATAAAAAAGGAGAGAGGACGCATTTGCCGTGCTGAGTCCACGATTTTCTAATGAAAAAACAACGTTCATTTGATTCTTTAAAATTCTAATATTGGTAAATGACCGATCTTCTATATCTTCTCTAATGGTGACCGGACTATAAACATGAACATTTGTGGTGACAAGATCACTCCCATAATTATAGTTGTTGGTAATAGTAATGGGCTTGTAAAATACATTTTGCTGATGTATATAAACCATTAAATTGTTAAATTCATAAGGAATAGCCAATAAATAATATTTCCCTGCATAATAATTATTGGGAATAGTCAAATAAGTAGCTATATCTCTGTATTCATGTGCGTCAATCGGAGTATTACTTA
>JAYUUR010000220.1:0-4787 GCA_043754475.1 Saprospiraceae bacterium
AATTTTTTAAATAAAAAAGCATTAAAAACGGTTTGATTAAATGGACAAAAAATACGATATAATTATAAATTCTCTCTTTAGGACAGATCACTCCTACTCTTCCGTTTCGTTGAGTTTTGCTAAAGAAATAGCAAAAACACACCGTATTTTCTATATAAATCACCCTTATTCTGTTAAAGATATTTTTGAAAATAGAAAAAATGATGTTCTCCGTCAGCGTTTTCCCGACATCGTAAGAGGTAAAATGCACTATGAAAAATTACCTGAAATTCCTGAAAATTTCATAGCTGTTACGCCACCGCCTACGTTCCCTATTAATTTTTTACCGGCAGGTTTTCTATATGATTCTATTTATCGGTATAATAAAAGGTTGGTTTTAAAAACGATTAAACAAGTCATTAAGGATTATAATTTGAAAGATTTCATTTATTTGACCTGCTTTGATCCGTTTTTTGTACCCGTTTTACCTAAAGAATTAGGCGCATATTTAAGCATTTATCAGTGCATTGATGACATCGCCACTGAGCCTTATATTGCTAAACATGGCATTCGACTCGAAAATGAAGCCGCTGCTGAATCGGATATTACTCTCGTCACATCTAAAAATTTATGGCGAAAATTTGTAGAAATACAGCCCGAAACATATATCCTCAATAATGCCGTTGATATTTCTATTTTTAAAGATTTACCCTATAAAAACTTTGAAAAACCCCCTGAATTAGCCAATATTCAAGGAAAAATCATCGGTTTTGTAGGCAATCTCGACCCTGTTCGGACGGATTATGTGCTGCTTCGCCGCATTGCTGAGGCGCATCTCGATAAGACTTTATTGCTCGTGGGACCCATCAATTCGCATGAAGTATATGAGCAGGGTTTGGATAAAATGCCCAATGTGCTTTTGGTCGGGTCAAAACGGATTTACGACATCCCTCAGTATTTGAAGTTTATGGATGTAACAATTTTGCCTTCTTTGATAAATCAAATGTCGAAATCTGTTTATCCTTTAAAAATAAATGAATATTTGGCAGGTGGAAAAGCCGTCATTTCTACCAATTTTAGTGAGGATATTCGCACCTTTAAAGATTATATTCATATTGCTGATAACCATGAGCATTTTATTAAACTCATTGATATTGCAGTTAATGATTACAGCGAGGAAAAAATTCAGCAGCGTGTAGCCTTCGCAAATCAAAACACATGGGGCGATCGGGTGCGGCAATTTTGGGAAATCATTGATGAACATTTTGAAAAAAAGAACAAAAAAACGGCAATTATAAACCATTAAAATGGCTTCATTCAAAGACCATATCAAGTCAAATCCGACTTTAAAAAAATTAGTGCAATGGTTAATGATTCCACCGCATGATTATCGCCCACGCCTATGGATACGTGCGTTGGTGAACCCGTTTTTTCATAAAAAAAGTCCTCATTCTATCATCCGTTGGTCTGCTCGGTTGGACGTTTTTCCTTACAACCGCTTTGAAGTGGGCGCATATTCTATTATTGAATCCCATACTTTAATTTCCAACGGCGTAGGCGATGTGATTATCGGTGAGAAAGTATTAATCGGTGCGGGCAGTAAAATAATTGGTCCTATAAAATTTGGTAATAATATATTAGTGGCTCAAAATGTATTGATTAGCGGATTAAACCACGATTTTGATGATATTACCAAACCCATTGTTCTTCAAGGTTTTTCTAAAAATGGGATTATAATTGAGGATGGCTCTTGGATAGGCGCAGGGGCTATTATCACGGCGGGCGTTCACATCGGACAAAATGCAGTCGTTGGTGCAGGTTCAGTGGTGACTAAAAATGTTGAAGCCTATACGGTGGTAGTAGGCAATCCTACACGCATAGTTAAAAAATTTGATTTTACATTGAATAAATGGGTTAAGATATCAACAACCGCTCCGACTTTTACGTAAAAAAGCGGTTAGATTGATTCATATACTGAGGGGGTGTTTTCAAAACCTCTATCATAAAATTTTAACTTAATTTAAAATCTGTTGACATGAATTTTATTAACTCAGCCTACGGAGATTTGGAAGAATTGGCTTTGGCATATAGGAGTAATTATGAAAATGCTGACCCATATTCTAATATTCATTTTAGAAATTTCTTTAATGAAGACATTTTGAAAGGCATTTTGGAAGAATATGAAGACCTTGAGAATAACTCACCTTTGAAATTCAAATCGCCTAATCAAATAAAATTAGCATCCAAAGGTGAGAATAATTTTGGATCGAAAACAAAAGCCTTCGTTCATTTCCTCAATTCAGAACCTTTTTTGCAATTTTTACAGAGTATTTCACAAATTGAAGAAACGCTAATACCCGACCCCTATTTGGAAGTAGGCGGTTTTTTCAAAATAAAATATGGTGGTTATGTGAAAATCCATGCCGAACTCAATAAAAATCGCTATTCAAAGCTCGATAGGCGGCTCAATGTGGTGATTTATTTGAATCAAAATTGGAAAGAAGAATATGGTGGTCACCATGAATTGTGGAATAAAGATGTGAGCATATGCTTAAAAAAAATAATGCCCGAGTTCAATACTTTAGTGTTGTTTTCTACAACCGATGATTCGTATCATGGCTCACCAAATCCTTTGCAAGGTCCACCTGATTTTTCAAATAAATCATTATCATTGTTTTATTATTCAAACGGACGCCCAACACATGAAATAAATGAAGGCTTCGATGACCATTCCATCGTTTTCAAACCGCGTAATGGGAATAAAAAAGACAATAAAATGTCTGTTTACAATGCTTTATTGACAGTTAGAAATGTGATTATGGCTTTTACGCCGCCCATTATTCCGCGTGTAACTAAAAAGATTTTTCGTTATTAAATTAAAAAGCTCATGTTTTATCATAAAAATCCATTTAAACTGACCACAAAAGAACAAGTCATTGAAATCATAGGCGTTATTCTATTTTTAATGGTTTTCATCGGTTCATTTCTCAAAGTTTTGTTTTTATAAAAAACGAAACGCAGGTGTTTAATCAAGCACCCATTTTATAAGCATGATAATAGAAAATATTCTATCCATAAAAGACTCAATTAAGCAATGGCTTAAAAATCAGGTTATTACTCAAAAGCTCAATAATCCATTTGGTTTTTTGATATTGACAACGATTGGTTTAGCTTTTGGCAGCCTTGTGCCTTATCTTGGAATTGGCATCAGCGCAGGCATTATCGTGGGTGTCGTTATGCTGCCTTTGATAATCTTTTGTATGTTTTACCACCAATTTGGCATTGCATTCACGCTTGTAGTGGCTTTCCTTGTTCAATATATTGGCAAATCAACAGAAGCCCCCGTCGGTACTTCTCTCGATGGTTTATTACTCATCATGATTGCTGGTATATTGGTAGGTCAAGTCATGAAAAAAGATTGGTCATTTGCAAAAGACCCCCTCAGTACATGGCTGCTTTTATGGATATATTTCAATCTTTTTCAAGTCCTCAACCCCTCTCAAGAATCCAAAATGGCTTGGATGTACACCGTCCGAAGCCTTGCTGTCTTGAATTTACTCTATTTTATTGCCTGTTATGCCTTCAATTCGATTGAAAAAATCAAATGGATGATCAATTTTATGGTCGGATTGGCATTTCTAACGGCAGTTTATGGCTTGAAACAAGAGTTTTTAGGGTTCAGTAATTCTGAAAAAGCATGGATTTATGCCGACCCTGAGCGTTTCCAATTATTTTTTCAGTGGGGACGTATGCGCATATTTTCCCTTTTCAACGATGCTATGACTTTCGGCATTATGATGTCGTATATGGGTGTATTTTGCCTTGTTTATGCCACTGCACCTATGTCGTGGAAAGGCAAATCATTCTTGGTATTCGCAGCCATGTTGATGTTTTGGTCGGCTGCTTACTCAGGTACGCGCACGTGTTTTGCCTTAATTCCGCTTGGATTTGTCTTTTTCGCCATGATGACGCTGACAAAAGAGGTGTTGATAGTCAGTTGCGCTTTCATCGTTTTGGGCACTGGCGTGATGCTTAAATCGACTTCCAATGCCGTTTTATACCGCATTCAATCATCTTTCAAACCGGGCGAAGATGCCTCAGTGCAAATCCGTTTTTACAATCAACAACGGATTCGACCGCATATTTATAGCCATCCGATAGGTTTTGGACCCGGCAGTACGGGCTTGTGGGCAAGGCGATTTACGCCCAATTCATTTTTAGCAAGCTTTGCACACGATAGCTATTATGTGCGATTGGCGGTTGAGGAAGGTTGGATTGGATTGATGCTATATATGGCTTTTTTATTTGTTGCGCTTCGCCGAGCCTTATATTTCTACTTGCGCGTAGGCGATCCGACTATAAAAACCTTGTATTTGAGCATTATGACAGCTATTTTTATGCTCGCTGTTGCCAATTATCCGCAGGAAGCGATTGTGCAGTTACCCACAAGTTTAGTTGTTTATATCTTTTTTGCAGCTATTGTGAGGATGAAGGATTTTGACCCGCATTATCAAAGTGTCATAAAGGAATTAGGAATTAGGAATTTATAACTGGTTGATTTTCAATATATTGTAAATATTTTTAGTATTTTTTATAGAAATTTAATTTCTGAAAAGAGCCGCGATACCCCCTCAGTATCGCGGCTCTTTTTTATGAAAAACTGATTTTTAGAAGCGTGATAATGCTGTGATAGAACATGATTTCATTTGTAAAAGGTAATTATTTAGCACTGCCGTAAGCAGTATTTAAAAGGAGTAAAAAAGATATAACTTTGCGTCATGTTAGAACCCGTCCTTCCAGAAAGCTTA
>JAYUUR010000221.1:0-14602 GCA_043754475.1 Saprospiraceae bacterium
AACAAAAAGAGATTCCTTCTGAATGACAAAAAATTAGTAATATTGCCCTCAATCAAATAATATTTCTATTCTGAAAACAATTAAAAATCATTCAAAAAATCTTCCAATGAAAAAAATCCTCTTCGCGCTTATTCTCTTTTCAGCTTGCACTGCTCAAAAGAAAGATTTATCCAAACAGCCCATCATATTTGTCGGCACTTATACCCAAAATTTGGGCTTTGTGGATGGCAAAGCATCGGGCATTTATACTTGCCGCCTCGACGAAATGACAGGCGAAATGACCGTTATTGACTCTACAACGGATATTCTGAACCCATCATTTGTAAGCATTTCTCCTGATAAAAAATACCTTTATTCAGTTGGCGAACTCAGTGGCAGCGGTCTCCAACGCTTGGGTAAGATTGCTGCATATAAAATTTCAGAAAATTATAAATTATTGAAAATCAATGAGTTATCCAGCTATGGCAATGCACCCTGCCATATTTCAACGGATAGAACGGGCAAATTTGTTTTCATGGCTAACTACGTTACGGGCAATATTGCGAGCTATGGGGTGAAGGCTGATGGTGGTTTGACGGACTCAATTTGTATGATTCGCCATGATGCCAAAGAACCTTTTGCTCATAATATTCAACCGTCGGCGGATAATAAAAATGTATTCGCTGTGGACAAAGGAGCAGATAAAATTTACATTTACGAACTGGCTGAAAATGGTAAACTCATTCCAAAAAGCAATATTTCAACGGCAGCGGGAGCAGGTCCTCGCCACTTGGATTTTAATCCTAAAAACCCTCAGCAGTTTGTCGTCATCAATGAAAACAGTAGCGCGATGGGTAGCTACACATACGATGCTAAAACATTGACAATCAATCTGTTAGATTCTCTCTCAACTTTGCCAAAAGATTTTACGGGTAAAAATACATGCGCTGATGTGCATTTTCATCCCAATGGAAAATTCGTTTATGGCTCCAATCGGGGGCATAATTCTATCGTTATTTATAGCTTCGATGCGGCTACTGGCAAGCTGACTTTGGTAGGGCATGAATCCACGCAAGGCGAAATCCCCCGCAATTTTATGATTACGCCCAACGGTAAATTGCTATTGGCTGCTAATCAAAATTCAAGCAATGTGGTGGCTTTTAAAATTGATGAAACGACTGGGAAATTGACGCCGACGGGAGTGATTAATCGCATTCCAACGCCTGTGTGTTTGAAAATGTTGTAATTAATGTAAAATTTTAAAAATCAACTCCTGCATCAAAGCTGAATCTTCAGCATTATCGGCATCCACGCCTTTGGATTTCAAATCAAATTCACGCAGCAAGGCAATCACTTGTTCCGTCTTTGCGCGTGGATAATTTTTTATAGCCATCGAATAATCTTTCAAAAACCATTCTGAGCGCAAGCCGAGCGTTTTCACCTGCTCCATCGGCGATTGATTTTGAATAAAATAGAGTTGATATATTTTAGAAAAAAAATTGTATAAATTATTGACAACCATCACAATAGGCGCACTTTTAGGGTTTTCCCCAAAATAATTAATGATTTTATTAGCCTGCAAAATATTGCGCTGACCAATGGCTTTTTGGAGTTCAAAAACGTTGTAATCGCGACTAATCCCGATGTATTTTTCAACATGATTAGCGGTAATTTTACCCCCCTCAGTAATATTGATTTTCAGCTTCTCTAATTCATTAATCACCTTGCCTAAATCCGTTCCGAGGTACTCAACCATCAAATCCAGTGCATTGGATTCTATTTGTAACTTATTGTCTTTCAACCAGTTGCGAATAAAATCAGGTATTTGATTGTCATACAAAGGCTTCGATTCAAAGATAACGGCGTGCTTGGTGAGTGCCTTCGCAAACGCTGTCCGCATGTCCAATTTTTTATGTTTATGAGCAATACAAAGCACCGTACTACTGAGGGGTTGTGCGATGTACGTTTGCAACTGAGCCAAAGTCTTCATATCCTGCGCTTCTTTGATGATGACCACTTGGTATTGACTCATCATCGGATAGCGGCGAGCATTGTCAACAATAGTCAGATTATCAACATCTTTACCGTATAAAATACTCAGATTAAAACTTTTTTCTGCATCTGTAAGTATTTCATTTTCAATGACTTGTGTGATTTGGTCAATAAAATAAGGTTCTTCTCCGTGCAAAAAATAAACAGGTTTATACTGCTTTTGTTGGATAGATTTTATGATGTCTTTGTACTCCATAAATTGAAATTTCTTTTTTAAAAATTGCTCAAATCTAACGGCTTCATGCGAAGTTGATGTATTTTTGGGCGAAAATAATGAAAAGTATAACAAATATTATTCAATAATTCTATGCGCCGGAGGCGCAACATCTTGGTAGAAATATGAAAAGACCGCTAATTTTAGTTGTTAACGACGATGGTATTTTTGCGCCAGGTATTCGCGCATTAGTGGATGTGGTGAAGGAGCTGGGCGATGTGATTATTGTCGCGCCCGATTCGCCGCAATCTGCCAAAGGTCATGCTTTGACCATCCACGACCCCATTCGCATCAATAAAGATAAAAAAATCTTTCACGGCTTGGACGCGTATGAATGTACCGGTACGCCCGTGGATTGCGTAAAGCTCGCCAAGCATGTGGTGCTGAAAGGCAGGAAGATTGACCTCTGCGTGAGTGGTATCAATCATGGCTCGAACGCTTCGATTAACATCATTTATAGCGGCACCATGTCGGCGGCAATGGAGGCGAGTATTGAGGGCATCCCCTCAGTCGGTTTCTCTTTGTGCGATTTTTCATTCGATGCTAATTTTGAACCTTGCAAACCATTTGTCAAACAGATTTGCGAATTCATGTTGCGTAATACCTTGAAAACCAATCTTTTAAATGTCAATTTTCCAAAATTGCCTTTTGCTAAAATCAAAGGCATGAAGATTTGCCGACAAGCCGAAGCGCGTTGGACGGAGGAATTTCAAGAAAATAAAGACCCCATGGGAAGACCTTATTATTGGCTAACCGGCAAATTTGTCAATCTGGACGAAGGCAAAACCGACTCGGATATTTGGGCTTTGGACAACGGCTATATCTCCATCGTACCTTCTTTTCACGACTTAACGAATTATAAGGGAATCGAAGAATTAAAGAAAACGAATTTTGAAATGATGAATGATAAATGATGAATGATAAATTCCCCCATTTATCATTCATCATTTATCATTCATCATTATTTCTATATTTAACATTTAAAACAATAAAGTGATGATTTTTAGACGCAACAATCTTAATATCGGTATCGGCATAGCCATGATTTTCCCTTGGGTGGTTTTCGGTATTTTATTCGGCATCGGTCAACTCGCCTCTTTACCGCTTAAAGTGAGGACGATGGCGTTGATTTCCATCTGTTGCAATATGCTCATTACACGCCAATTTAGGAAAAATCGGGCGGGTGAGTCGGTTCGCGGAACTGTTTTGGCAACCGTGGGATTGAGTATCGTTTGGATTATTTGGTTTGGTCAGGAGATATATACAGAGCTTCAAAATTCTTAATTTATGGACGATATTATTTTATATTTCAGTTCGCCCGCCAATATGGTCAACGATATGTATATGGCGGATAGTATTTCGCTCAAAACGTGGGAAGAAATGCTGGCGGAAGGTTGGCGGCACAATGGCAAATTGATATTCAGAACCAGCCATGATATGGATGAAAATAACGAATTGAATGATGTTTTGCCCTTGCGTTATCGGTTGAAAAATTATAATTTTAGTAAGAGTCAGCGTAAAATATTGACTAAAAATCAGGATTTGACCCATGTTTTTCGACCTTTAACAATAGATGAAGAGAAGCATAAAATGTTTGAACAGCATATTCAAAGGTTTCAATTTAGTAAGCCCGATTCTATTTTTAATTTCGTTTCTGAACAGCCGAATCGCCCTTTTAAAACATGGGAATTATGCGTTTATAAAAATGAAAAACTCATCGCATGTAGTTTTATTGACATCACAAAACATTCATTATCAAGTACTTATGCCATGTTTGATTTAGCTGAATCCAAACGCAGCTTGGGTATTTATACTATGATTTTGGAAATTCAGTATGCCATTGAAAAGAAAAAAAAGTATTATTATCCGGGTTACGCCTACGAAAAGCCGTCGTTTTACGAGTATAAAAAAAAGTTTGATAATGTGGAGTTTTATGATTGGGAAAGCGGACTTTGGTTGCCCTTGAATTATGTAAAAAAGCCTCAACAACTATGCAATTAGACATCAACGAAAATTTGGAAAGATATGAAATGTCGCTCTCCGATTGGGAATCCCTTCTCACGTCGGGTTGGGATAGAGTGGGCAGCTATTTTTTTCATCGGCGTTTTGATATTTTTCAAACCCTTTTTGAAGATGCAGTCATAGCTTACGAATTGATGCCTTTGCGGTATAATTTACAGGGTTTTACTTTTTCAAAAAGCCAACGCATTATTCAAAAACGAAATGCAGATTTGACGCGCATATATCGCCCAGCGGTGGTTGATGAAGAAAAATTGAAGCTGTTTGATGAGTGGTATTTTGGGCGTTTTTATATGGAAGGCACTATTTTCACATGGGTTTCAGGCACTCAAACGCCTTTTCCGACCTATGAAGTGAGTGTTTATAAACGCGATAAACTCATCGCTTGCAGCTTTTTCGACGTGACCCCCTCAGTACAATACAGCACTTTGGCGATGTACGACCCCAATGAAAGGCATCGCAGCCTCGGGACTTATACGATGATTTCGGAAGTTGAACATGCTTTGAATCATCATAAAACGCATCATTACCCAGGTCATGCCTACGCTCAAAAATCATTGTACGATTATAAAAAGCGTTTCAATAATATGGAATGTTTTGATTGGCAAAATTCAAATTGGAAACCGCTTTCAAAAATTGTTTAAATGAAATACTACATCATAGCCGGCGAAGCATCAGGAGATTTACATGGTTCAAATTTGATAAAATCTTTGCAAAAAATTGATAATCAAGCTATTATATATGCGTGGGGTGGCGATATGATGAAAGCGACTGGCGCAACGTTGAGAAAGCATTATCGAGATTTAGCATTCATGGGTTTTATAGAAGTGATTAAAAATCTGAGAATCATTTTGAAAAATATGGCGTTTTGTAAAAAAGATATACTCGATTTTAAACCTGACGTTGTTATTTTTATTGACTACCCTGGCTTCAATCTCCGCATCGCCAAGTGGGCAAAACAACAAGACATCCGCACATTTTATTACATCTCTCCACAAATTTGGGCTTGGCACACCTCACGCGTTCATGGCATCAAGGCGACGATAGACCGCATGTTTTGCATTCTTCCTTTTGAAAAAGATTTTTATAAAAAATATAATTATGACGTGGATTATGTCGGGCATCCGCTTTTAGATGTGATTGAAAATCGCCCTTTTGCTGCTGATTTTAGAGGTAAAAATCTATTGAGCGATAAGCCGATTATTGCACTCATGCCCGGTAGCCGCCGCCAAGAGATTTCGATTATGCTGCCGATTATGCTTTCAGTGGTGGCGTCCGAAGAATTTAAGAATGATTTTCAATTTGTCATAGCCGCTGCCCCTTCTCAACCCCTCAGTATTTATCATGATTTTCTGAAAAATATGGGCGATTCGGTTCAAATAGTCGAAGGACAGACGTATGATTTATTGCAAAATGCTACTGCTGCCTTAGTGAAATCAGGGACTTCCACGCTCGAAACGGCTTTGTTCGGCGTACCCGAAGTGGTGTGTTATAAAGGTAGCCCCATTTCGTATGCAATAGCAAAACGGGTTGTGAATGTCAAATATATTTCATTGGTGAATCTGATAGCCGATAAAATGGTGGTCAAGGAGTTGATTCAAGATGAATTAAATACATCAAATTTGAAAAAAGAATTAACACAAATTCTTGAAAATCAATCTATTATGAAAAAAGAGTACAAAATACTGAGGGGTCTCTTAGGCAATGCGGGCGCAAGCGAAAGGGCTGCCAAGCTGATGTATAATTACTTAAAAAAATAAAAGAAAACAGCAACTTCCCCCGAAAATCGCCGCCAGCCCTTTGTTGTTAATCTAATCAAAAAAAACTTTTACCAAAACTTAAAACAGTGGTTTTTGTTAAAAATTGGTAAAGTCCTCTAACTTTACACTGTCAAAAACGCCTTTTGTAAGAAAAATGAAATTGGGAATGATGAACGAAAAAAATAAGCTTTGGCTCAAACGCATTGGCGTAGGTGGCTTCCTATTTTTTTTAATAAAAGGATTGATTTGGATAGCCATTTTTGCCGGCATGGGCAAATGTTTGATGAATTAACATATGAAATTATTAGCTAAAACTTTTGCAGGACTTGAAGAAGTTCTTGCCGATGAAATCAAAGCTCTCGGCGGTCAAAACATCAAAATTATCCGACGCGGTGTCGAATATGAAGGCGACAAACGCCTACTCTATCGCTCCAATATCGAATTGCGAACGGCTTTGCGTATATTAATGCCGATTGCTCATTTTCGCTCACGCCATGAAAGCGCGTTTTACAACAAAATTAAGGAGATAGATTGGTCTGAAATCATGGATGTGAAACAGACTTTTGCCATTGACCCCGTTGTCCGCTCTACTTATTTCACGCATTCTCAATACGTTGGTCTAAAAACGAAAGATGCTATTGCCGACCAGTTTCGGGAGAAAATGAATAAGCGTCCGAACGTGAACACGGCTACGCCTGATGTGATGATAAATGTGCATATCAACGAAGATGAAGTCACTATTTCGTTGGATTCTTCAGGCGATTCGCTGCATAGGCGGGGCTATCGGGTGGATACTTTGGAAGCGCCGATCAATGAAGTTTTGGCGGCGGGCATGGTTTTATTGAGTGGTTGGAAAGGCGAATGCGATTTCGTGGACGGCATGTGCGGCACAGGCACGATACTCACGGAAGCCGCTTTGATTGCCACGAACACACCCCCTCAGTATGCAGACCCTTCGAGCCCTAATAATCGGCAATATTTCTGTTTTAAACATTGGAAAGATTTTGACAAAGACCTTTTTGAAGATGTGTTAAAAAATACGCAAGCACAAAGGGTTGATTTGCAACATGTTATAAAAGGTTCGGACTTAAATTTTCAAGCACGGCGCGTATCTGAGCGCAACGTAGAAGCAGCTTTTTTGACGGATAAAATCGAACTCGCACGTAAAGATTTCTTTACTTTGAGCAATAATGTAGAGGAAGGCAAAGGCGGTATTTTGATGATGAACCCTCCTTATAATGAACGATTGAAATTAGAAGATGCTCAAGCGTTTTATAAACAAATTGGCGACGCCATGAAAAAGCATTGGAAAGGTTGGGAAGTCTGGATTATCTCAGGCAATTTGGAAGCGGTGAAGGCGATTGGCTTGAAACCATCGAAGCGCATTACCTTGTATAATGGGGCTATTGAATGTAAATTTTTGAAGTTTGAAATGTATTAATTATAATTTCAATTAATGGAAAAGCATAAACTCCTCGAAGTCAAAGACTTAATTGTTCAATTTGAAACCGAAAGCGGTACGGTGACGGCTGTCAATAAAATCAGTTTTACGCTGCACAGAGGCGAAACGGTTGGCATAGTTGGCGAATCGGGTTCGGGCAAATCGGTCACTTCGTTGAGTATTATGCGCCTCATCAATGAGCCTCCGGGAAAGATTGCAGGCGGGCAAATCCTATATTATCCACCTTCTGATGGCAAAAATACTCCCGAAGGGATCACTGTCACTGCGAGCGGAGCGCGGCAGGAGGGGGGTAATCCTGTTGATTTATTGACATTAAAAGAAGAAGCTATGCGTGGCTATCGAGGCAATGAACTTGCTATGATATTTCAAGAGCCGATGACCTCGCTCAACCCCGTTTATACCTGCGGCGACCAAGTGATGGAAGCCATTTTGACCCATCAAAATGTGTCTAAAAGTGCTGCTAAAAATCAAACCATTTCCCTTTTTGAAAAAGTAAAACTGCCTGACCCCGAGCGAGCTTTCCGTAGCTACCCACATCAACTGAGTGGTGGTCAAAAACAGCGTGTCATGATTGCGATGGCGATGTCGTGCAACCCCTCAGTATTGATTGCCGACGAACCGACTACCGCCTTAGATGTGACCGTTCAGAAGACCATTTTGGAATTAATGAAAGATTTGCAGCGTGAAATGGATGCGGCGATAGTGTTCATTACGCATGATTTGGGCGTGATTGCCGAAATAGCTGACCGAGTGATTGTGATGTATAAAGGTAGTATTGTTGAAGAAAATACGGTTGAAAACATCTTCAAAAACCCTCAACATCCTTATACCAAAAGCCTTTTAGCCTGTCGTCCGCCTTTGGGCGATAGATTGCGGCGGCTACCAGTTGTGGCTGATTTTATGGAAGTGAGTAAAAATGCAGATGGTAGTATTAAAATTGTAGAGAAACTCGATACTGTTGCACACATTTTAAATTCAGTGAAAATTCCTGCTGCGGAAACTGAAATGCGCTTGCAAAATTTGATGAAAAATGAACCTATTTTGCAAATAAAAAACCTCAAAACATGGTATCCAAGTAAGAAAAATTTCTTTGGAAAAACGATAGAATTTGTCAAAGCAGTAGATGATGTCAGCTTCGATGTTTACCCTGGCGAGACCTTGGGTTTGGTCGGTGAATCAGGTTGTGGGAAGACGACGTTGGGGCGTACTATCCTCAAATTAGCCCCTGCTACTGAGGGGTCTATATTTTACAAAGGAAAAGATTTAACCAAGCTTAACTCTTTGGAAATGAAAGAGTTACGTAAGGATATTCAAATAATATTTCAAGACCCCTACTCATCTTTGAACCCTCGAATGACGATTGGCTCTGCTATTATGGAGCCAATGCAGGTGCATAATTTGTATAAAAATGATACTGAACGCAAGGCGAAAGTCATCGAATTGCTCGAAACAGTGAGCTTGGATGCGGCGTATTTTAATCGCTATCCGCATGAGTTTAGCGGCGGTCAACGACAGCGGATTTGTATCGCGCGGGCATTAGCTTTGAATCCAAAATTTATTATATGCGATGAGTCAGTTTCTGCTTTGGATGTTTCGGTACAAGCGCAGGTTTTGAACTTGCTGATTGAGTTGCGTCAAAAAATGGATTTTACGTGCATATTTATTTCGCATGATTTGTCGGTGGTCAAATTCATCAGCGACAGGATGGTAGTGATGAACAAAGGAAAAATTGAAGAAATAGGTGTTGCGGACGATATTTACAACCATCCTCAAAAAGCCTACACTCAGAAGCTCATCGAAGCCATACCCAAAGGCTTATAATTTAAGCATGAGGCATAGTTTTGATGTGTTAGAAAAAGTATATCCACATTAAGGCTTTAAAGATTTGGAAATCAATCAATTACGAGTTATAGAAAAAAGATAGGCGATGGCAAATTAAATTTTGTCTATCGCCTTTTTCGTTCTATAATGTTTTACTATATGTTGTCTATGGCACGGGATTTGGACTATTCCTTACAACTGAAACAAAATATTTTTTCTTTTTAAGGAACAAACAAACCAATTAAAATCCAGAATTTCTTATGACACGAATCTTAGTAATTGACGACGAGAGAGAAACAAGACAGGCTTACAAAACAGTCCTTGAAAAGCTTGATTGCTTAGTAGATGTTGCCGATGATGGCATTGACGGCTTGGAGCGATTCCTTAACAAAATCTACGATGTGGTTATCACTGACTACAATCTTGACAACATTGATGGCATGCAAATGTTGGAACATTTCCAACATATTGATTCAAAAGTGCCCGTTATTTTTTCTTCAGGCGTGGCTGACGACGAAGTAATTGATGAGGTGATGCAAGGCGGCGCGTTTGATTTTATACCCAAACCAGCCAATATTGAGCGGCTGCTTTTGTCAATCAGTAAAGCCATTTATTTCAAGCCCGCACATAAAACCGATGAAGATATGCCGCCCGGTGCGCCTGTATCGCAAGATTAAAAAGATGAAAATTCATCTAAAAATGCCCCCTCAGTGTTGATATACTGAGGGGGTATTTTATTTGCTACGTGTGTGAAGCCACGAATTGTACGAATTGACGAATTTTACTAATTTAGATGTTGACAGTCATTTTATTTAACTATAAAAATAAGAAAACATTAAAAGAATTGAGTAAAATAAATAAATTTTTACATTTGTATAATCTTGAAAATCAATACAATATCGTTTTTTTAGAAATAAAATCATCAATATTTTTTCTAATAAAAAACCGATGACCGTTGCCCACGCCACACCTTTCAAGCCTAATGGGAATATCAAAATGAAACTTAAAATGATAATTATTACAGTTTCTACGATGGATATTTTCAACATCACAGTCGTTTCCTTTTTAGCTAATAAAATGCTTTGCGGAAACAATGCTCGGCTCAATAGCAGTAATAAATAAATATTAAAAATATCGGCACTCGCTGAATAATCGTTATTAAAAGCAGTTTTGAAAAGCCATTGAGAAGTCAGCATTAAAACGATGGACAATGGAAAAAGTAAGTGCCAAAGCCGCAACGATTTATTTTCCAATACAGCAAAATCTTTTTTTTCTAAACTCGTAGAAGCCAGTGTAGGCACGATGGCACTGCTCATGCCTGTTGCCAAAGCTAAGGCTAAGGGAAACTCTCGTGCGCCAAATCTGAAAATAGCGAACACTGTTTTATCGCCTTCAAAATGCCAATTAACAATCCAATTACTGAATGTCGTAACTAAGCCGCCTAAAAAAGTGTAGCCCATGAGGGGCAAGCACAAGACGATGAAAGATTGGATTAATACAGTATTTATTATAAAAATACCATTTCGTAAAACATTTATTATCAATACACTATATCTAATAATGGAAACAATGACCATTACCCAAATGCTCACCTCAAAACCATAACCCAGCCAAATCGGGAGCATAATACTGAGGGGTAATAAAATATGAGAGAGGGCAGAATAAGCCAAAATACTGAGGGGTCGGTTTTCAACAATCCAAAAACTTTCTAAAATGTAAGGCGGTAGATTGAGCAACAGATAAATACAAAATATTTCAAAATGAGGCAACTCGGCATGCGCTGTAAAAAAAAGTAAAAATGGTTTTTTAAAAATAATTAAAGTAAAAAAAAAAATAATGCTTAAAATATTGGTAATCAAAAAGATATTAAACTTATAGTCCCTTTTTTCAAGTTCATTTAAGGGAGCTAATTGTGTGAGAATGCCTTGAAGCAAAGCATTGAGCCAAAAGAAACTGACAGTGGTACTGATGAACATGAGCGTTTCAAAAACACCTATATTATCCGTTGAAAGTCCACTTTTTACTAATAAAATGGATAGCAAAATGAAACTCCCTTGCCTAAGAATGAGGTTGATTTGATATGCCGTTGTAGTGGTAATGGTCATGATTGGATTACAGTCATAGCTTGAGGTCCCGTGCAAAATACTAAATCTAAGATGCTCAGGTTGGGTAAAAAACCTGTTCGTTCTTGAAAAAGTTGAGCATATTTCTCTCCTTGAAAATTGGTTTTATTGGGTATAATTTTATTCCTAAAATCTACCCCCTCCTGCCGCGCTCCGCTCGCAGTGACAAATATGCATTTGGGAGTAAAATCAGCTTCATAATCAGTTGAAAATGAGACACTTACAGTATTTTTTAATTTCAATATTTTCAAAAACGTTTCAAGAATTGCTATATTTAAATCAAATAAATAGTCATATTTTTTCAAAAAAAACAGCTCCAACTGAGGGGCATAATGTTCCCAAAAAGGGGCTGAGCCATAAGCCGTTCGGATACTTTGCCAATGCTGTTTTTGCCAATCCATATCGTAAGCAATTGCAACTTCTTTAATCGGTTGTTTTGCATTTTTACCTTTTCGCAGCGGCACACTCAAAACCTGAACGCCCGTAGAATTAGCGATATGGCAGCGATTGCGAAAGCTGCCTTTTTGATAATTTTCATGTGCCTCTATAACGACATTAGGAAATTGAACAAATTGTTTGAAATATTCAATGGGCGGAAAATATTGTGCTTCAATAATAATGGAATTGTTTGAATTCATAGATTTTTCAACTATTATATGGATATTGCGACAAAAATAGTTGAATTTCGATTGAATATATTAAATTTGCGTCGATTTTAAAATCACATAATGAATAGCCTTATTTTACTGATTATATTGACGCTCGTTTCGGGTTTTTTTGTCATGTCTGAATTAGCCCTCACATCAGCCAGAAAAATTCGTCTTGAGATACTTGCCAAAAAAGGTCACAGCGGAGCGAAAGCAGCTTTTGCCTTAGCCCATTCTCCGAATAAATTCCTTTCTGCAACACAAATCGGGATTACCCTCATTACTATTGTGATGGGTGTAGTTGGGGGCGAAGCATATGCTGAAAAAATTGCGCCCTACATTGCGCCCCTACCTTATATAGGTGTTTATGCTTATCAAATATCTTCTGCTATCAATATTATTTTTATAGGTTATATGTCTATCGTATTTGGCGAAATGATTCCTAAGCGCATTGCTTTGTCAAAACCGGAGGTAATTTCGCAATTGGTAGCACTTCCGATGTTGTGGATTATGCGCCTTTTACGCCCTTTTGTTTGGTTGTTAAGTTCTACTACGGATATTTTTATGCGTTTTTTCAATATAAAAATAGATGATTCCAAGGTAACAGAGGAGGAAATCAAAGCCATTATTGATGAAGGTGCAACCGCAGGCACGATTGAAGAAATTGAGCAAGACATTGTGGAGCGCGTATTTCATTTAGGCGATAAAAAAGTAGGGACGCTGATGACCAATCGTTCGGATATTGTTTGGTTAGATGCCCTTGAATCGTATGAATTTAATTTGGAATTAATTCAGAGGCACAGCCATGCGGTTTACCCTGTTTGTGAAGGTGAGTTGGACAATGTTTTAGGAATTATTACCGTCAAAGATATTTTAGCATTGACTTTGAAGAAAGAAAAAGTTGATTTCAATAAAATGGTCAGAATGGTCAATTATTTTCCTGAAAGCATGAATGCTTATTCGGCTCTTGAAAAGTTTAAAGATTCCAAAATCCATCAAGGTTTGGTCGTGGATGAATATGGTACGCTCGTAGGGATTGTAACGATTAATGATGTTTTTGATGCTTTAGTAGGAGATATTTCAGAAGGAGACGGACAAATTGCCTACGAATTAATACCTCGAGAAGATGGCTCATGGCTCATAGATGGGCAATATCCGTGGGATGATTTCTTGAAAGAATTTGACGTAGATGATGATACGCATACGCGCGAAGGGTTTCATACCATCGGCGGATTTATCATTCATATCTTAGAAGCCTTGCCTTCAACGGGCGAAATTATCAAATGGAATGAATTTCATTTTGAAGTGGTGGATATGGACGGTATGAGGATTGACAAAATTATCGTAAAAAAAACTGCTGAAGATTGAAGAAGCCCCCTTCCGAAGGAATGCCTTTGGCATAACCCCCGCAGGGGGAACCGTTTTGGAAGTATGTTATCAATGCTGTAATGGTGAATTTACTTCGGAAGCGTTCTCCCTTTTGCCAAAGGCATTCCTTCGGAAGGGGACTGATATTTGAATTTCTTATTAAATTTATTTTTATTGTAACAATAAGCATTTATGATGAATATCGTTTATTTGCAGAACACTTTTTTTTCTAACTAAAACCGATTATTCATCCATGAAAATTTTGAAAAATCTATCTATCACCTCGACTTTATTAATTTCCGCTATCCTTTTTATCACATCCTGCAAACCCGATAAGATTGATGAAACCCTCAAAGTATATGGCAAAGTGATGCTCGTGCATGCTGCACCAGGAGTACCTGCCGTTGATTTATTGATTGGAGGCGTTAAAAAAAATACCGATTCAATTGCTTACACCAAAAATTCAGCTTATTATGATATAGAAGTGACCACTTCCAATTATGTGATTACGACCAAATATTCTAAATCAGGCACTCGATTGGATTCAGTAGGTGTGAAAGCCATCAAAAATACAGGGTTTTCTTATTTCACTTATATAGACAATGATGCGGCTAAAAGCGTCCGCGTATTGGCTTCTACCGACAATCTTACTTTACCGGCTGCCGGCAAAGCGAAAGTGAGGTTTGTGAATTTGATACCAGATATACCTAATAATGTGGCGGTAGATGTTGAAGCTGTTGTGCCGGGTGGCTTGCCCAGCAGCCGCAATGATTTCACTAATGTTGCATTCAAATCCATTAAAGATTTTGTAGAAATCAACAAAGGCACCTACGATTTTAAAATCAAACAAACGGGAACGACTAATGTCATCCTGACCATTGCAAATGTCACCTTGACAGAAGGCAAACTCAATACCTTCGTAGCCAATGGTTTCGCTGCCAAACTGAATACTGACCCTTTAGGTCCGAAGGTGACAGTGATTAATAATAACTGATTTTGTTTTTTTTGTCATTCAGGAAGAATCTCTTTTCGTCATTCAGAATGACAAAAAGAGATTCTTCCTGAACGTTAACCACACTGCCTTGTGGAAACCAAATAAAAAAACGAATTTTGCAATAACATCCGAGATATGAATCTCGATATTGTCATTGGTTAAC
>JAYUUR010000222.1:0-4770 GCA_043754475.1 Saprospiraceae bacterium
TGGACAGAGTTTGAAACTTGCTGCAAGTTGAGCTAAATTCAAAATTTTATTTGGCTTCAAAATTTCAATTATTATATTTTTGACTTATTACACAACCCCGGCTTGGTTCTAATTTTGACCAGCGGCAGCGCCGCGAAATATTTGTAGCAACCATAAAAGTACAGTTCGTAAGGTGCCGCGCACCGAAATATTGTTAGGTTACGGTGCTCTGCACCTCAACGAATCCGTATAAAATTTGCTACAAATATTATGGTGCTCTGCACCTTTTCAGAACCAATCAACCCTGCCCGAAGGGGGAGTCGCTGAGGAAGTATTGAAAAATTGTTCTTTTATTTTACTTTCGATTTCGATAATTGTAAAAAATTGGGATTGTTCATTTAATTCCAAATGGACTCCCCATTGGGGGCAGGGGGGCTTTGCCGTTTTTCCTACAACAAATACCCCCCTCAGTACGTTTTGATTTTATGCATATTTGACTTAGATTTACGGAATAATTCACCAAATAAAGTATCAATAATTATCCCAATTCAATACAACTTTTGGAGGGTTTTTCGGAGTGAATCCCTTTGGGACAGACCCTCCAAAAGTTTTGAAAATCATATAAATCAGTGATACGCTATGAAAAATATTTTATTCATAACACTTTCATTATCAATTCTTTATACCGTTGGTTGTACTTACACCATCAAAATTAAAGATGGTAAAACGGCTTATGAGCGCAAGCAATACGCCGTAGCGACTAATTTTCTACAGAAAGAATATGGGCGCGGCAAAAGCACCATAGAAAAAGGCAAAACCGCCTTCCTACTCGCTGAATCCTATCGCCAATTGCACAATGACGTTAAAGCGGTGCAATGGTATAAAACAGCTTATGATAATGGTGTCGGTGTGGATGCACTCAGAGAACAAGCCTATGCACTCAAGCGTCAAGAACAGTATAAAGAAGCGGCGGAAGTGTTCAAACAATTGGGTATTGAAATTGGCTCACCTTATGAATATCGCCGTGAAATTACAGCTTGCACAGTGGCACAAGGTTGGAAAGACGATGAAAAATACAATGGCTACAGAGTAGAAGATACTAAATTCAATTCGCCAAACGCCGATTATGCACCCTCCATATATGAAGGAGGGAAATTAGTCATCACGAGTGATAGACCGAGTAGCACGGGTGAAGCCACTTATGGCTGGACGGGCAATCGCTTCGCCGATTTATTTCTCGTTGAGGACAATGCGGCTAAAAATTTTGATAACTCATTGAATACCGCTTTTAATGAAGCGGCTGCTACTTTTACGGCTGATTTTTCTGAAATGTTTTTCATTCGGTCGGGTGGTGAGCAATCGGATGAGCAGTTTACCAAGATTTTTTATTCCAAAAGAATCAGTGGCACTTGGACAACGCCTGAAGTACTACCGTTTTGCAAAGACAAAATAAATTATAGTACCCCCTCAGTATCTAAGGATGGCAAGACTCTATATTTTGCTTCAAATGACCCCGAAGGTTGGGGTGGGCAAGATATATATATGTGTGTGAGAAGCAGCGAAGGTTTTGTTGATCCTAAAATATTAGGTCGAGTAATCAACTCTACGGGCAATGAAGCCTATCCGTTTATTGACGTCGATACCTTATATTTTGCTTCCGATTATCATACAGGTATGGGCGGTTGGGATATTTTTAAATCCTATAAATTGAAAGATAATAATTGGTCAACCCCTCAAAATATGAAATCGCCTATTAATAGTGGTGCTGATGATTTTAGCTATATTATTGACAATCAATCGGTTATGAATGAGAGTGTATTGCAACAAGGCTATTTAACATCCAATAGAATAGGTGGCAAGGGGAGTGATGATGTGTATCGCTTTGAGCGGGTGACACCTCCACCCCGCCCTGTCGTTATCAAAGTGGATACACCTAAGACAACTGTTATTGTCTATAAAAATATATTAGATGTTATCGTGCTTGAAAAAATATTCGCTGCTACTGATAACCCCAATTCAGCGGTTATAGGTCGGAAGCCTTTAGCAGATGCTAAGGTGAGCATAAATATAGGTGGTAAAAAGCGCGAAATCACCGTTAATACTGAGGGGGTCGCTTCTATTGATTTGGATGATAATATGGATTATAGTTTCTTAGCGAGTAAAGATGGCTATCTGAATAATCAAGCTAAATTCACATCAAAAGGCTTGGGGAAAGACCCTGCTAATCCAATTCAAAAATTTGAAGTGGAAATTGTTTTGGATAAAATATTCAAAAACAAAGAAATTACTCTTGATAATATCTATTATGACTACGATAAATGGGACATTCGAGCCGATGCTCAACCCACTTTGAATAAATTGGCTGAAACATTAGCTCAAAATCCAAATATAAAAATTCAATTGTCGTCGCATACAGATTGCAGGGGTAATGACGATTACAATGCTTCGCTGAGTCAAAAACGCGCTGAATCGGCAGTCAATTATTTGATTACTAAAGGTATTGAGCCTGCTCGTTTAGGTGCTAAAGGTTATGGCGAATCGCAGCCTGCGCTGAGTTGTAATTGCAATAAATGTAGTGAGGCGGAGCATCAAGCTAATCGTCGGACAACGTTTAAGGTTTTGGAGTGAGTCAACAAATTGAATTTTTATAATTTTGGGCATCAATATCCATGATTTGAATTTGCGCTTTGAAGACGGTTTCAATTTGGATATAAAAGCATTGGAAAAGCTCATTACTAAGCGGACTAAATTGGTCAGTTTGACCTATCCGCACAATCGTTGGGATACGTCTAAAAAATTGATTAAAGGATTGAACAATATTTTGAAGGCGATTGAGGAGGCAAAAAGCTGATTGATAGTGTAAAATACTGAAGGGATAATTAGATAATAAATGTGCAGATTAATTGTTTAATTTACAAAAAAGGTTATATTTTTGCATTGTATAAAAAAATATTAATTTTAAAATTTAAACTTTGAAGCATGAAATATTTATTACTCGCTCTAATTTCGCTGGCTTTAGTTGTACAAACTGGGTGTCACCAAAAAGAAGAAGTGCCATCTACTGTTTTTGAAGGACAATTAAACATAACGGCAGCTTCTGCTGCTAATTTTGGTCCACTCATAAACGATATTAAAACAAAAGAAACGATAAATGGGGATGTCTATATAAAAACTTATGGCAACAACTTCCTTTCTTTTTTGAAAAATATTAAAACAATCAATGGTAATTTAGAAATATCAGAAACAGCTATAACTGATTTTGACTTTTTATCTTCTTTAGAAACTGTAAATGGTATAATTAAAATAAGCGGAAATAACAATTTACAGAGTACGAAAGGGCTTGAAAATTTAAAAAATGCTAAAGGGCTTTGGCTTTATGGAATATCTAAAAGTGCTGTTCCTATTGATTTGACCGCTATTCAAAATATTAAAGTTACAGATGCTTTAAATTTTCAATATTTAACCAATGATTCTTTCCCTTTTTTCAAAAATATTACTTCTTTAAATGATTTCCTTAGCATAGGAAATTGCAATATAAAAGATTTAAAGAGTTTAGCTAATTTGACTTCAATTGGTAAAGATATATCACTCGTTGAAAACAATAATATTTCAAATTTAGAAGGATTAAATCAGTTATCTACTGTAGGATGGTTTAATATTTTATACAATAGACAACTTGAAACACTCAAAGGTCTCGACAATTTAAAAACGGTTACCAACACATTGAGTATTTCGAGTATGAACCTAAAATCTATTTCAAATTTAAATAATCTTAATAGTGTGGGATCATTTATTATGAGAGGCACACAATGTAAGAGTCTAAAAGGTCTTGAAAACCTATCGAAATGTGAAAAATTTCTGATATACAGTAACCCTACATTAGAAGACTTTTGCGCGTTAAAGCCTATTTTAAATGGGAATTTCATCTCTCAATGGGTAATTTCCGACAACTTAAAAAACCCTTCAATTACTGAAATTAAAGAAAAGTGCCAATAATTGAAAAAAAAGAGGTAAAAAAAAAGCCGTTATTCTATTGGCAAAATAGAACAACGGCTTTTTTTAATACAGAACAAAAGATGTCTTATTGAATCATCAATTTCCCAGTCCCTACTATCTGACTATCAGCCGTCATTTTGAAAAGATATACGCCTGACGGTAGAGCTTGCCGATGAAATTCAAAGGTTTTGCCTTCAAATTGTTCTTCGTTGACGCGTTTGCCTGTCATATCGTACAATTCAAAGGTCGTTTTACTGAGGGGGGTATCGGTTAATTCAAAAAACATCGTTTCAGTTGTTGGATTCGGATAAACTTTTACTGTTGGATAAGAAGTCTTTGATAGATCAATAATGGCTGACACAACATTTTTACTGACCGTATGCAATGTTTTATTGGTCAATACAGGGTCGTTGAAATCGAAATAAATACCTGCCGAATTTTGAATTTTCGTACCAAAAGCCACATCTTTTTTCTGTTGGATGCGGTATTTGACATAGCCGTTTGATTTAGGTTCATTTTTAAAACTATCCACCAAGAGGATATTGTCGAAAGTGAATTTTAGAATATTTTGACCATATATTTCAGCCACATATTTATGACTACTCGCACCCCACTCTATGCTCTTAATTTCGAGGTTCGCATCAATCGTATCGCGTATTACGACTGTGAAAGCCGTATCAGTGCCCGTATTTTGAAAGCGAATCATGTACTCGATGTCTTGATTTTGATTCACGCCTTTGGTCAGTCCTCTGCCCAAAGGATAGCCGACTTTATCATTCGGGTCGAAAGCCCCAA
>JAYUUR010000223.1:0-4757 GCA_043754475.1 Saprospiraceae bacterium
CTTTCCAAATGTCAATCAACTATTCTTAATCTCATTAAAATCTGTAAAGCGTTTTTAAAGCAAGTTTTGTAATAATTTTATTTTGTAGGGTTTTAAAAAATTTAGTTGGGGGAATAATAGCCCTTCTGGTAAATATGGTGGTAATGTTGCCGATGAAACGGCAAAAAAGAAATTTTCGGATTGGGATATTTTTAAAGATTATACTGATGGCTATGTTTTTTCTGCACCTGTTGGGTCTTTTAATCCAAATGAATTTGGCTTATACGATATGTCAGGCAATGTATGGGAATGGTGCAGTGATTGGTATGACACCTATAACAGCACTGCTGTAAGCAACCCTGCAGGTGCTTCGAAGGGTGCTGACCGCGTGATTCGCGGCGGGGGCTGGGACGGCTACGCGCAGTTCTGCCGCGTGGCGGGTCGCGGCAACTTCACGCCGTCGAATCGCTACAACAATTTAGGCTTTCGTGTCCTTCTCTCCCCTTAGTTTAGGGTAGCTCTTTCGGCTTTACCTTTGAGCTAAAAGAAAAAAAATTGAGCGCAATGGAGTGGCTATGTGGCGTAGGAGGAGGGACGACGACGAAGCAGCATAGCTACGAAATGAAGCGAATGTATAGGGTGCATATACTCCCGCAAAGCGGAAAAAATATTTTTTTTTAAATTAAAAGCAGCTACCAATGCAAATAAAAATATTTTCAATACCCATAATCGGCGGTGAAAAGCTGAATGATGATACGTCCTTTGTTATCTTTTATCAGAAAGACAGATGAACATCAAGAACGTATCAATTTCACATTAAAAGAAGTAGCATTTCAATAAGCAAAGTCAATTTTCAAAGGGTACTAACCGCGTGAATCGCGGCGGAAGCTGGAACAACAACGCGCAGAACTGCCGCGTGGCGAATCGCAACAACAACACGCCGACGAATCGCAACAACAATTTAGGCTTTCGTGTCCTTCTATCCCCTTAGCTCAAAGGTAAAGTCGGAGGACTATCACTGAACAGAAAATTGTCTTGTCCCTAATAATCTGAAAAGATGAACGGGCGAAAACGTGCCGCTTTTAGCGACATTGAACGGCTGTCTTAGTAGCGAACGTGGATGCAGGAGTCGAAAGGTCAGCCGTTCTGTTTTTTATTTGAATTAGGATTTATCGAAATCACGAAAAATGCAGTAGAGATGCACCATGTTGGTAGAATCTTTACGCCCATCATTGCTTTTCAATATGATTTCTATATTTATAATTATTATGAAAATGCCAATTAAAACCTATTATTATTTTATAAAAATTCAAAAATTCATATAATTGTTTTGATTCCTCATGATGAATGATGATATTCACAGAATAAAGATATGACCCCTATATTTGCTATCAAACTAAGTAGAGGATATGACGATAAGCCAAGAGAACCAATTGTTTAAATCTTACCAACCGCAACTCGATTTTTGGGACGAAATGGTAGCTAATACTGAGGGGGTATTCCGCCAGCATTATGATGCGGTGGTGAAGACGATGAGTCAACTGCCCACGACTTCCCTACACCGCAAAGAGGAATTGGCGAAGGAACTGTTTATGAATCAAGGTATTACCTTCACTGTATATTTTGAAAATGAAGGCATTGAAAGGATTTTCCCTTTTGATATTATTCCCCGCATTATTCAAGCCAGTGAATGGATACATATAGAAGGAGGCATAAAACAACGCCTCAAGGCTTTGAATATGTTCCTCAACGATGTGTATCACGACCAAAACATCATCAATGAAGGGATTGTGCCCGCCGATTTGGTGATTAGTTGCCCCCATTATTTACGGGAAGTTGATAAAATAAATGTGCCTTATGGTATTTATGTCCACATTGCCGGTATTGATTTGATTCGAGATTCCGATGGCACTTATTATGTTTTAGAAGATAATCTAAGGACACCTTCAGGGGTGAGCTATATGCTCGAAAATCGGGAAGTGACGAAACGCTTGTTTCCGGAATTGCTCTCTGAGAGTCGAGTGCGACAAGTATCTCATTATCCTAATTTGCTGCATAAAAACCTCAAAATGCTGGCACCCCGAGCCGTTAGTGACCCTAATATCGTGGTTTTAACACCGGGCATCTTCAATTCAGCCTATTATGAACATACTTTTTTAGCCCGTTCGATGGGTATTGAACTGGTAGAAGGGCGTGATTTGATTATCAATGATCATAAAGTATTTATGAAAACCACTCGTGGCTTGCGGCAAGTAGATGTTATATATAGGCGTGTAGACGATGAGTTCCTTGACCCACTTGTGTTCAAAGGAAATAGTTTATTGGGTGTGCCGGGCTTGATGTCCGCTTATCGAAAAGGGACGGTTGCTATTGTGAATGCTGTGGGCAATGGGGTAGCAGATGATAAAGCGATATATGCTTATGTGCCTGATATGATAAAATATTACCTCAATGAAGAGCCGATTTTGCAAAATGTACCCACTTTTAGAATGCAAATTGAAGATGACCGCGAGCATGTTTTCAAAAATATGCACAATATGGTGGTCAAACGCACCAATGAATCGGGTGGCTACGGCATGGTGATGGGCAATAAAGCAACGGAAAAAGAATTAGAAGAAACAAAAATAGCTATTTTAGCAGACCCTCGCTCATTCATCGCTCAACCGATTATCAAACTTTCGACAGTGCCTTGTCTGATGGGCGATAATTTAAAACCCCGACATGTTGATTTAAGACCTTATGCTCTTTATGGACCAAATGGTATTGACGTGGTGCCAGGCGGATTGACTCGGGTCGCTTTGCGCGAGGGGTCATTGATTGTTAATTCGTCACAAGGCGGCGGTTCGAAAGATACTTGGGTGGTGGAGAGCTAATAGTGAAAAGTGAAAAGTGAAAAATATGTCATTGCGAGGAACGTGGCAACTGAGGGGGTAATCACTTTTGCATTTTACCTTTAAAATTTTATGCCGAAGGCATCCCTTTGGGAGATTTTGAGGTTGTTTTCACTATTCATCCTCAATTTTTCACTTATTTCACCATATACTTGTCATTTTGTTCATTTTTCACTATTCACTTTTCACTATTAACTATTCTATGCTAAGTCGTATTGCAGATTCATTATTTTGGATGACGCGCTATGTAGAGCGCACCGATGGCATCTTGCGGATGCTGAAAATCAATTTTATTACCTCGCTTGATAGGTCAGGAGAGAGTAATTTTAGTTGGCAACCTGTCTTGAAAGTGTTTGCACAGATGCCTGACGATAAAATTGCGGTATTCAGTTCTCGGTCTGATGATGTGTTGAAATATATGATTACCAATAAAAATAATCATAATTCAATTCGGAACATCATTGCCCGCGCGCGGGAAAACGCACGGGGAATGCAAGACCATATCACCAAAGAGACTTGGGAATGTATGAATGAGTTTTACCATCATGTTAATAGTCTTGATATTGAAGAGGTGATTAAACGCGAAGAGCAAATTGTCATGTTGAGTAGTTTGATTGAAAGGTGTTTACTCTTTTATGGCGTGGTTGAAGTGACGATGCCGCGCGGACAAGGCTGGAACTATATGAATCTCGGCAAATTTATAGAGCGGGCTATTCAAACGGCGGATATATTAGATGTGAAATTCAATGACATCAGTTATAATTTAGATGATTCGGCGGATATTCCTTATTATCGAAATTTATTGCTGTCTTTGAGTGGTTACGAACTCTATTTAAAATCCTATCGGACAGGTCTTGACAGCCAAAACGTCGTGGATATGACGCTTTTGAATACAAATTTCCCGCGTTCTGTTTTATATTGTTTGGTACGACTTGACAGAACTATTCAAGGTATTGCAGGTGAAAATATGGAGGCAACACCCCAATTGCAAAAAATAATAGGTCGTTTGCGCTCAACCGTTGAATTTTCTGATATTAAAAGTATTTCGGAAAAAGGCTTACACAATTTTTTAGCAGAGGTTAAAAACAACCTTTATGGTTTCAGCAATGCTTTGAGCAGGAGTTATTTTGCTTATAAATGATTTGAATGATTGAATTGAATTGTGAAATTAATACCTTGAGCCATCAAGATTCTTATTATTTTTATTTATTTTTGTATAAACGAAGGGATTTCCAACTAAATACTTCGGATAACTTGACATTATGCCTCTTTTTAAAATACAGCACATCACAAAATATGCTTACGATCGACCAGTTCGTGAAAGTGCCAATCAAATTAAAATATTTCCCTATGCCCATCCGCAGCAGGAATTACAGAATCAAAAATTAGTCATCACAGGTGACCCCTCAGTCAATCTGTTCGCTGACTATTGGGGCAATACTGTCGGTTGGTTTATGGTCAATGAAGCCCACAAGGAGCTTGTTATTGATAGTCAATTGATTTTAAATGTTAAACCATCTACCAGTAAGAATCCCGTGTCATCATCTAAGTTCGCAGATTGGGAAATACTGAGGGGGGTCGTATCAAGTGATTTAAAAATGCTTGATTTAGCCAAACCTGAATCCATTCGGTCAAAAGAAGAAATCGTGACAATGGTTAATGACTTACGCCACAATCGCGATACGCCTGCCATGTTTATCCAACGCTGTTCAGAATATATTTTTGACAAATTTGAATACAAAAAAGGCATTACTAACGTCGAAACAACGGTGGACGAAATTTTGGAATTTAAGTCAGGCGTTTGTCAAGACTTTGCACATGTTCTCTTGGAAATGTTGCGGTCTATTTCGATTCCTTCGCGCTACGTCAGCGGTTATATTTGTCCTA
>JAYUUR010000224.1:0-4740 GCA_043754475.1 Saprospiraceae bacterium
GCTTCTAAGCTTTCTGGAAGGACGGGTTCTAACATGACGCAAAGTTATATCTTTTTTACTCCTTTTAAATACTGCTTACGGCAGTGCTAAATAATTACAGTATTTCAACAAAAATAAACTTTTATTGCACAGATAGTTTTAAAAATAATAACCTGCAACCCACCATGAAAAAGAGGCGGCTATCTTAAACTACCTGCTCCACTGGTAAAAAAGGCAAATACTGAGGGGGTATCTCAAAATGAATCGAGATACCCCCTCAGTATTTGCAGCCATAAAAATAAAGATTTGGTTATTCAACAGAAAGGTTCTATTTTCGTTTTAATAATTGAAGTAAAATGAGTATACCTAAAAATGGAAAGAATCACTATTAATCCTGATGTCTGTAAAGGCAAACCGACCATTCGGAATATGCGATTTACGGTCACTCAAATGCTCGAATTATTAGCAAGCGGTATGTCTCACCAAGAGATACTATCGGATTATCCATTTTTGGAAGAGGCTGATATTTTAGCGTGTTTGGCGTATGCCTCTCTAATGAGTAACACCAAAAATATTTACACCTTACCAACAGCGGCTTAAAGTATGCTGAAATTCATTATTAATACGCAACTGCCACCGAAATTGGCAAAATATCTACGCGATAAAGACTTGCCTGCTGTCCACACGACTTATTATCCGAAAAGCTATCTGCTCGACGATAAAACCATCGTCGAAATAGCTATCCGAGAAAACCGTATTATCGTTACAAAAGACAGCGATTTTCTTGATAATTTTCTACTCAATGGTGTTCCGCCAAAAGTCTTAATGTTACAATTTAGTAATATTAGCAACGCAGAACTCCTTTCCTTTTTCGACCGCGACATTGAACTGATTGTCCAAATTTTTACTGAAGGTGGCGATTTTATATCCTTTAATAGAACTCATATTTCAGTTTATTAAAATAGCATGAAATGCCTATTCCATCAGAAAAAAGGCGAAATATTGAGGGGTATGCTCACACCCCTACGTTTTCTTATTCTTCTTTTTAGCCGCTGGGAAAAGAATGTTATTCAAAATCAAGCGATAGCCGGGGGAGTTAGGGTGGAGGCTCAAATCCGTTTCGGGGTCTTCTACAAAGTGGCGATAATCTTCGGGGTCGTGACCGCCGTAGAACGTGAAAAAGCCTTGACCCATGACGCCATGCAAATACCGGATTTCATTATAAGGCTTGGTTTCGCCCAATACCAACACATCTTGTTTGACAAATTGCCTGTTGAAAGCGGTGGTTTGACCCATAAAACCTTTCACTGTTTTTGTATGATTTTGAGTGAGCATGGTGGGAATTGGATCCCATTTGGCTGAGAAATCAAACAGGGTAAAATAGTCCGTTTCAGGTGCTTGTGGACGACCGTAATTGTGGTCAACGGTAGAGAATTCATACTCCATCGGGTCTTTTATCAACTGAAAATCCTTGAAAGCGAGTGTTTTAGAATAATCCAATTTCTGTTGAGCATTCGGGTCAGCAGGGTCTCCGTCATACATTTGAGCGCATATATCCAAGCCTTCTGCCGCGAGGGCAATGTCGTAACTATCCGTAGCAGAACACATCGCAAACATAAAACCACCGCCTGCAACAAATTCCTTAATGCGTTTCGCGACCGCCAATTTACACTGCGAAACTTTAGCAAAACCTAAAGCATGAGACAATTCTTCTGCCTTGCGTTGGTTCTCGCGATACCAAGGAGTATGCCCATAATTGCGATAAAACTTACCATATTGTCCTGTAAAATCCTCATGATGCAAGTGCAACCAATCGTATAAGGCGAGTTTGCCATCGACTACTTCTCTATCATACACCACATCAAAGGGGATTTCTGCATAGGTCAAAACCATCGTTACGGCATCGTCCCAAGGTTGTACTTTTTTACCTTTCATATCCGTATCGGGCGTATAAACGGCAATTTTAGGAGCGACTTCCAACTTCATATCCTCCATATTCACTTCGGGATTCTGAATCTCCCGTTGAATATTGGCAAATTCAGCATCAGAAATCACTTCATAACTGACATTCCGCGTTTTACATTCTTTTTCAAAAGCCAAACTGTGTGGAAAAGCAAAACTACCTGAGCGATAGTTCAAAAGCCAATGCGCTTCTATGCCTTTAGATAGCACCCAATAGGTGATGCCATAGGCTTTGAGATGTTCTTTTTGTTTCAAATCCATCGGCAATAACATCACCGCCGCTTGACTTTGAATGAGATAAATAATTGAAAAACAAAGGGTTACGAATATTCTTTTCATCTTATTAAAAAATTTTGAAAATTTAAACTTAAAACCAATCCGAATTATCTAAAAACGATTCACATTGTCATTGCGAGGAATCGAAGCAACTGAGGGGGGTATCATTTTATTAAAAACGGATTTTTATCTTAAAAGATTTTCCAAAATTAATTTAAAAGACAATATGGGAGAAAAAAGTTTGTAATCACGTTTTTCGATGTTTCTTTTTCGCAGCAGGAAAGAGGATATTATTCAAAATGAGGCGATAGCCAGGCGAATTAGGATGGAGGCTCAAATCTGTAACGGGGTCATCCACAGAATGTTGATAATCTTCGGGGTCATGACCACCATAAAAAGTGAAAAAACCTTGACCCATCACGCCATGCAGATACCGCACTTCGCTGTAGGGCTTTGTCTCACCAAGAACAATCACATCGGATTTGAGATATTGCTTTTTGAAAGCGGTGGTTTGACCCATAAAACCTTTCACGATGCGCGTATGATTTTGAGTGAGCATAGTAGGCACGGGATCCCATTTAGCAGAGAAATCGAAGAGCGTGAAATAATCCGTTTCGGGGCTTGAAGGGCGATTCATATAATTGTCAATGCTTGAGAATTCATACACATACGGGTCTTTCATCAATTGAAAGTCCTTGAAAGCGAACGTTTTAGAGAAATCTAATTTCTCTTGAGCATTGGCGTCGGCAGCATCACCATCATACATAGATGCGCATATATCGACCCCCTCAGCCGCGAGCGCAATGTCGTAACTATCGGTTGCCGAACACATGGCGAACATAAAACCACCGCCTGCAACAAATTCCTTAATCTTTTTGACAACAGCTAATTTGCATTGCGATACTTTCGCAAAACCGAGCGCGTGAGCCAAATCTTCTGCTTTGCGCTGATTGTCGCGATACCACGCTGTCGTGCCATGACTGCGGTAAAAACGCCCGTATTGACCCGTAAAATCTTCATGATGCAGGTGAATCCAATCATAAAGGGCTAATTTTCCTTCAATAACATCCCTATCATAAATGGTGGTGTAAGGGATTTCGGCATAATTCAAAACCATCGTCACGGCATCATCCCAAGGTTGGGTTTGTTTACCTTTCATATCTGTCTCGGGCGTATAAACGGCAATTTTAGGCGGCACTTCCAATTTCATATCCTCCATATTCGTTTCAGGATTTTGGATTTCACGTTGAATATTGGCAAATTCAGCATCTGAAATAACCTCGTAACTCACTCCCCGTGTTTTACATTCTTTTTCAAAAGATGGCTTATGCGGAAAAGTGAAACTGCCCCCTCGATAGTTCAAAAGCCAATGAGCTTCTACATCTTTTTGAAGTACCCAATAAGTCATGCCATAGGCTTTGAGATGTTCTTTTTGTTTCAAATCCATCGGTAGCAGGATGTGTGCAGCTTGTAAATGGGCAATGGCTACGGCGCATAAAAAGAATGAAGCGAATACCTTTTTCATTTGTGTCAGTTTTTTGATAAATATACGAAAAATATGCTTTAAGAGAAAATAGAGGGGAGATACGATGATGTTTGCAACAAGCAATTTAAAAAGAAATATATTGAAAAGCAAATAAGCGAGATTTAATACAACGATTGAAGCATTATTTTTGGGAAAAATAACGGGAATAAGTTACTTTCGTTTTGACTTTTAGTCAGAATATAAAGGTTTAAAATAAATTATCACAATCAAACACTTTGGACTCTACTATGACAGTATTTGTTTTTCTTATTGCAGTGGTCGTCGGTGGCATTGCCGCATGGCAGATTTTTACTTGGGTGTATGGCAATAAATTGCGTGACAACAGCGATAGAATTCGTCAAGAATCTACCGTACTACTCGAACGCATTGAAAAAGTATGTAAAGTGGTGGTGGCAGAGGGTTATTTCTCTGAAATATACGACCATAATAGCCATCAGGAATTCCTCTTGTTTTGGAATACGCATAAAAAAGCCCTCATCGTCACGCGGGCGAAGGTATCAGTGGGGTTTGATTTTGCTAAAATGAAAACGCGTAGGGATGCCACGTCACGTAAATTAATTATCGAACAAATGCCACCTGCGGAAGTGCTTTCTATTGATACGGATTATAAATTTTATGACATCAACCAAGGTTGGTTGAGTAAATTTAAACACGAAGAATATACTGAAATGCTCTCTGAAGCTAAGCGCATCATGAATGAAAAAGCCCTTTCGAGCGATTTGCCAGCTATTGCTAATCGCCAAGTCAATGTGATGATCAACCAATTAGCAGCTACGATGAATTGGGAATTGGAGATTCCGATGCTACTCACACCAGTGGTTCAACAAAAGCAACTACCGTTTGCCGAATCGGCAGATTTTGAAGAGTTGCCACCAGTTTAGATAATAGGGTTTTCTTATAAAAAAAATTCGTGAGCTAAAATCTTAATTTTGTGTACCAAAACTTAATTAAGATGAAAGAATTAGCCCACGAAGCTG
>JAYUUR010000225.1:0-4739 GCA_043754475.1 Saprospiraceae bacterium
CTGGATGAAGCGTTGCCAAAAATGTAAAAAACTGCCGTTATAGAAAACGCTGAAAAAAATCAACCCTGTACCCATAAAATACTGAGGGGGGCTACCTGTTATAAACTGAGAAAATGAGACGAGACAAGTACCCATTACTGCCAAAGCCATCGCTATTTGAGTTTTACGACCTTTATAATTGAATAAAAAACTACCGATAAGAATGATGGCAATAAGAACGGGAATAATACCATAGGCATTTGGCGTGTATTGATGCAATTTTGCACCACTACACATGGTCACAACGCATGAATAGCCAAATGCACAGAAGGGACATTTGGGTAAAATAGCAATAAACAAGCTTAACAATAAGGGTAGGGGAGGCTTTTCCTTTCGGGCTATCTCCTTTTTGCAAAGACAATTTTTCTTTGTTGGTTGCATGATTTTACCCGATATTAATTTTGTTATTGTTAAAATTAAAAAAATAAAATTTTAATTAAAGAACCAAACAAAAATAATAAAGTTTTAGTAATTCAATGCTTTTATGGGAAATATTTCCTAAGTATTAGAGATATAAAACTTTATTGACCTTTTGAATGCCTTTTACAAGTCTTTCAATGTCTTCAAGAGTATTATAAATTGAAAAAGAGGCGCGGGCTGTGCCGGCTATTTCATAAAAATCCATAATTGGTTGTGTGCAATGATGCCCTGCCCGAATAGCAATATTATCTTCCGCTAAAATTGTCGCTATATCATGCGGATGTACCCCCCTCAGTATAAATGAGATTATGCCGCTTTTTTCCTTCGCCGTACCGATTATTTCTAAGCCATCAATGCTTAAAAGCCTTTCAGTGGCATTCTCCAAAAGCATTTTTATATGATTAGAAATATTGACTCGACCCATTTTTTCAACAAAATCTATCGCTGCACCCAATGCTGCCACACCTGCGATATTAGGCGTACCCGCTTCAAACTTCTGGGGCAGTCCTGCAAATTCCGTTTTTTCAAAAGTGACATCTCGTATCATTTCACCACCATATTTATAAGGTGTCATTTTGTTCAACAATTCTTCTTTGCCATACAGCACACCTACGCCCGTCGGACCAAATAGTTTATGCCCTGAAAAAGCCATAAAATCAGCGTTAAGTGCTTGAACGTCAATCAGTTGTGTCGCCACACTTTGAGCCGCATCTATAAAAACAGGCATCCCTTTTTGATGGGCTATTTCAATAATATCTTCTATTGGATTAATAGTGCCCAGCGTGTTTGAAATATGCGTTATGGCGATAATTTTTGTATTTTGATTTAAAAGATTTTTAAAAGCCATTAAATCCAACACCCCCTCAGTATTCATAGGAATTACAAGCAAATTAGCCCCTTTTTTCAAGCAAACTTGTTGCCAGGGGATGAGATTGGAATGGTGTTCCATCGCTGAAATAATAATGTTATCTCCTTCATTCAATCTCTCCAAAGCATAACTTTGAGCCACCAAATTGACCCCCTCAGTAGTACCACTTGTAAAGATGATTTCCTTCGCTTTTTTCGCATTGATAAATGCTCGGGCTTTCTCTCGCGTACCCTCATACGCTTGAGTGGCTTCAACCGCCAAACCATAAATGCCCCGATGCACATTCGCATTTTGATGCTCATAAAAGTAGCGTTCCGCTTCAATGACGCTGTGCGGTTTCTGAGTCGTCGCCGCACTGTCTAAATAAACGAGGTTAGGATGATGGGTGAAAATGGGGAACTCTTTTTTGATATTGTCGAAACTCATACTGTGATTTTTCACCACAATAGATTATTTTGACTTTTGTCATTCAGGAGGAATCTCTTTTTACCTTTGAGAAAGCACAAAAGAGATTCCCCCTGAATGACAAAAAGTCAGAAAATAATTGCGGTTATGTTAAAATAAAACTATTTCACTGTTGTAAACAAATATTTCCCCGAACCCGTTTTCACCACTACATACCCATTCTCCACACCCTTAACTTCAATCTCTTTCAAAGCCGATAAAGGCTTCCCATTTTCAAAAACAGACTCTACAGATTTGGCAGGGATATATATGGTAGCAGTCGTATTCGTAGGAATTTCTACAGACATTGTTAAAGCACCATTATTGGTTGCCCAATGCGAGCTGATAGTACCGTAATAGGTCTGATAATCGGCTTCGGCTTTGGTCATTTTGCTGCTGAGGCGTGGTTTTATCGTAATTTGCTTGTAGCCAACGCCTTTTTCATCGGTATCAATACCAGCCATGACGCGGTACATCCAGTCGCCGATGGCACCATAAGCGTAATGATTGAATGAATTCATGGTTTCTGTTTGGAAAGTACTATCGGGTTTGATGCCATCCCAACGCTCCCAAATAGTGGTCGCGCCCATCTTGACGGGATACAACCATGACGGATAAGTCTCTTGCAAAAGCAAGTCGTAAGCCACATCATTGTGGTTGAAACGCGTCAAAACATGGCATAAATAAGGTGTCCCCAAGAAGCCAGTTGTCAAGTGATTATTGTAGCTTTTGATATTATCTACCAATCGTTGAGCGGCTTGCGGGCGCAAGGATTCGGGTAGCATATCAAAATTCAAAGCCAAGACATACGCCGTTTGAGAACTCGAAACCAACCGCCCAGAAGGCGTCACATACTCATTTAAATACGCTGTTTTTATTTTTTGCAATAAATCTGAATAGGTTTTTACATCGTCCGTTTTACCTAAAACTTGCGCGGCATTGATGAGTAATTGAGTGGAATGGGCATAAAAACACTGCGCTATCAAGTATTTATCCGTCAAAGCCGATTTGCCATCTCTATCATCATTGACGGAATAAAACAGCCAATCGCCGAAATGAAAACCCCTTGCCCAAAGGTTGTTGACACTGCTATCGCGCATAAAGCCTACCCATGCTTTCATGCTTGGATATTGGTCTTGCAGTATTTTTTTATCACCATAAGCCAAGTACATATTCCAAGGAATAATCGTCGCCACATCAGCCCAACCTGTTGAACCGCTTGCTGTTGCGCCCAAGACATTTGGAATCACAAACGGCACACTCCCGTTCGGCTGTTGATCGGCTGCCACATCTTTTAACCATTTTGAGAAAAAATTATGCGCTTGCATATTAAAGGTAGCGGTTCTTGCAAATGCCTGAGCATCGCCTGTCCAGCCTAAGCGTTCATCGCGTTGCGGACAATCGGTGGGCACATCCAAGAAATTGCCTTTTTGCCCCCACACAATATTGCGTTGCAACTGATTCAAAAGCGGATTCGAGCAAGTGAAATTACCCGTTGTTTTCATATCTGAATAAAGGGCAATAGCCGTAAAATCAAGCCCTGCAAGCCCCGAAGGGGGAGTGCCGCCTACAAGCCCCCCAACCCCCGAAGGGGGAGTGCCATTCACTTCAATTTTAATATATCTAAACCCTTGAAAAGTGAAATGAGGTTCAAAGATTTCTTCATTACCCCCCCTCAGTATAAACGTGTTTTGCACCTTCGCCACGCGCATATTTTCAGTATAAAAATTGCCTTTTTTATCTAAAACCTCGGCATGATGGATCGTAATTTTATCCCCTGCATTCCCTTTTACCTTCACTTGCACCCAACCAACCACGTTTTGACCAAAGTCAACAACCTGTTCGCCCTTCGGTGTCTTGAAAATACTGAGGGGCTTGAAAGTTTCATGTTTTCTAATTGGTTCGTTATAAGTAGCGATTAAAATATCTTTTGAATAGTCTTTGATAATGGTTTTGCTCCAATTTTTATCGTCATACTGAGGGGTCGTCCACGCTGCTTTTTCTTCGCGCGCATCATACGTTTCACCATCATATATTTCTGAAAAACGAATAGCACCAGTTGAGGATTTCCAAGTATCATCCGAGACAACGGACTCCGTGCTGCCATCGCTGTACGTTATGTCCAATTGAAAAAGCAAAGCCGTTTCTTTACCGTATATATTTTTATTGCCTGACCATGCTAACGGCGTTCTAAACCAACCGCTTCCGAGCGTGACACCGACCGCATTATTACCATTGACCAATAAATTTGTCACATCATAAGTCTGATATTGAAGGCGTTTGTTGTAGCTTGTCCAACCGGGTGTAAGATAAGCATCCCCTACCCTTTTGCCATTGATTTGCGCTTCGTACATGCCGTGCGAAGTGATATAAGCCGTAGCCGATTGTATTTTTTTCTTCGTTGAAAAAGGCTTCCTCAGCAACGGACTTGGGCTATTCACAGAATCATTGTCATAACCCACTTGTATCCATTTAGCTTTCCAATCGGTAGGCTTCAATAAACCCATTTGCCACTGAGCCGTTTCCGACCAAGCTGACGTATTGCCCGAATTGTCCCAAATCCGTACCTGCCAATAATACTTTTTACCAGATTGCAATGGCGTGCCTGCGTAAGCCACATAAACGGATTGGTCAGACGCTACTTTGCCTGAATTCCAAACCAAATCATTGCCTTTCGCCAGCGTTGCAGGGTTCGTTCCGACTCTTACTTCATATGCTGTTTGCAGCGTATTTCTTTTATCCGATGCCAAAATCCAAGTAAAACGTGGCTGAACGACATCCATTCCAATGGGATTTGTCAGATTTTCACACAATAGGTTTTTAACGGATACTTGAGCCGTGATGGCTGCTACTGAGAGGCAGGTTAATAGAATACAAGTTAAAATGGGCTTTCTCATAATTATAATAGGTGATGGTTAATAGGTAATTGGTAATATGATATTCTTGATTTTTTATTGGGATTAAAGAT
>JAYUUR010000226.1:0-4734 GCA_043754475.1 Saprospiraceae bacterium
TCCAAAATGACTTTTGCTTGTACGGCAACTGAAGCGTTGTGTAGCCTTAGCCAAATAATTTTTGGTGGTGTTCCATGAGTCAACAAAATATTGTAGAAATCCTCGTCAATTGTGAGTATCGCATCAAAATCATTGCGGCGAGCATACATAAATATCTTGGAATCGTCAGTATCAATCAAACCTAAAGACTTAACGTGTAAAACATTAGGAAATGCACCTTCAATCCAATTGATGAGTCGAAAAGAAATATTTTGATCAATCAAGATTTTCATGTACTGAATTAGGTAGATGCCACAACAACACGTTGTTGACGATTAGCGGTGAATTCGAGGGCTGTTAAAATATCTTCTCGTGTAAGTTCGGGAAAATCTTGTAAAATACCGTCAATGCCCATATCAGACGCTAACCAACGCAATATGTCTTCGACGGTAATACGCATACCCCGAATGCAAGGCTTGCCACTTCGTTTACCGGGTTCGATGGTGATGATATTTTTATAGATAAACATAACTGTTTGATTTTATATAAAATTAAATTTTGATAATAATTTCAGCTTTTTCAATTTGATTATTAATACGGTTTTTCTGCTCTTGCTCTTCTTTTTCAAAGAAATAAAAAGTCAGAAGCGCAAATTCGACTTTGTCCATCATTTTATAAATCTGTTCTTTCGGAAAGCCCAGACGATGGTATTTTTTAAAATTTTCAAGTATTTCTACTATTAATTTATCATTCATTTTAATCTTTTTTACAAAAATAATCTTTTAAAACAACGATTCAAAAAAAAAGTCACAACACCCTATTTGTCCTAATTTCTAATTCCTAACTCCTAATTAAAATGAAAAGAACGTATTACCTATTCAATCCTGGCAGAATGAGCCGCAAAGACCATACCCTGCAATTCATCGCCACCGATGCCAATGGTGTGGAGCAAGCCGCCAAATATTTGCCCATCGAAACCATAGATAGCCTCTATATCTTCGGCTCTATTGATGCCAATTCTGCCCTGTATAATCTGTTGGGCAAGGAACAAATCGCTGTACATTTTTTCGATTACTATGAGCATTATACAGGCTCATTCATGCCGCGCGAGTATTTACTGGCGGGTAAAATGCAGATAGAACAGACAAAAGCCAATCAATCGAAAACCAAACGGTTGAAAATAGCGCAAACCTTTATTGATGGTGCGTCATTCAATATGATTAAAAACCTCAAATATTACGACAAACGTGGGCGAGACCTTGAGCCGATGATAGAGCAAATCGAAACCTACCGCGCGAGCATACCCCTCAGTAAAGAAGTGCCTGAGCTGATGGGCATCGAAGGGAATTGTCGCCAAGCCTATTATGCCGCTTTCGACCTCATTATCAATGATTTTGAAATGGGCAATCGAAGCCGACAACCGCCTTCTAACGAAGTAAATGCCATGATTTCGTTTGGCAATACGCTCTGTTACACCCTCGCGCTGGATACCATTTTTCATACGCAACTCAACCCGACCATCAGTTTTTTGCACGAACCGGGGTTTCGCCGCTACTCGTTGGCATTGGATATTGCAGAAATATTCAAACCCATATTGGTGGATAGAATGATTTTTAAACTCCTGAATAAAAAGGAAATACAAGCCCATCATTTTGATACCCAACTCAACGGCTGTCGGCTCAACGACAAAGGGCGGCAAATAGTCGTTCGGGATTGGCACGAACGCCTCCAAGAAACCATCAAACACCGCAGCCTCAGCCGCAATGTCAGTTATAAGCATTTAGTAAAACTGGAATGTTATAAGTTGCAAAAATTCATCCTCAACATAGATGAAGAATACAAACCCTTCAAAATGTCGTGGTAACTTTTATATGGGTAATGAGTAATAGGTGATGGGTAATTGCCCTGGACATGCCCATCACGAATCACTTATTATTACCCATTACCAATTACTCATTACCTATTGTCCATCGCCCATTACCAATCACTCATTATTACTCATTACCAATTACCAATTACCTATGTATGTGATAGCCGTTTATGATTGTGGAGAAAAGAGGGTAGGGAAGATGCTGAAGCTCTGCCGCCGTTATTTGATATGGATACAAAACTCCGTCTTTGAGGGCGAACTGACGCCTGTGCAGTTGATGGAATTGAAAATCGAAGCGCATAAAATAATGGATAAAAACGAAGACAGTTTTATTATCTTCACCAGCCGCAACCCCAAATGGATGGAAAAGGAAATCATCGGGCGAGAAAAAAACTCTACGGATAATTTTTTATAAAACATTCATAATCAGGCATTTATACTGAGGGGGTGTCGTCGCTCTTCATTTGAGCAAAGCGACTACCGAATAAAATTGTTCATTGACCTGCTGAAACACTTTATAACGCATTGAAAATCAAGGCTTTATGAAAGTCGTCGCTCCCCTTATAAAAACATAGAATTGGGGAGCGACGATTTTTGAGATAAGTAGATTTGAAGACCACCAAATAAAGAGGGTAATATTTTAAAAAAGAGACACATCTATTTCGTTTAGCATTTAAAATGTGCTACATTTGCAGAATAAAATATGGCTGTTGGATTTTTATCTGACGGCTATTAATCGCACCATTTTGGAATTGAAACTCCAAGCCAATGACATAAAAGTTTTGCGGATATTGGCTATTAATCTCACCATTTTGGAATTGAAACAACTGGAAATGACTGAGGACGAAATATGTACAGAAGCTATTAATCGCACCATTTTGGAATTGAAACTTCAAGAAAACAGAGAGTTTTCTAATAATCTGGAACTATTAATCGCACCATTTTGGAATTGAAACAAATGAGCAAGCCTCACCAACAACAACGATTGTTGACTATTAATCGCACCATTTTGGAATTGAAACTTTTCACGAAACATGGGAAGATTACCAAACCCGATTCTATTAATCGCACCATTTTGGAATTGAAACTTAACGAAATGGAATTATGTCATAAAAGCCAATTTTCTATTAATCGCACCATTTTGGAATTGAAACACTAAGGCTATTGCAGACTTGAACGGTAAATTTAACTATTAATCGCACCATTTTGGAATTGAAACTAATGATGTGATTCTTGTACGCTTGAAAGTCTTCTACTATTAATCGCACCATTTTGGAATTGAAACAGACCAGTTTGTATTTCCATGCCGTTCATCAAAAAACTATTAATCGCACCATTTTGGAATTGAAACTTGGTTTGCCGCTTTGCGGTGCTTGGCTGCTTTGTCCTATTAATCGCACCATTTTGGAATTGAAACTAGCGACAACGCAGTATATACAGTTATCGCGCAACTATTAATCGCACCATTTTGGAATTGAAACGAGTTTTACGACATGAAAAACGCCGACGACAAACTCTATTAATCGCACCATTTTGGAATTGAAACAATACTGAGGGGGTCGTTTTACTAACAAACAATGATCTATTAATCGCACCATTTTGGAATTGAAACAGAGCGCATACCCTGCAAAACGGCTTGCGTTCGACCTATTAATCGCACCATTTTGGAATTGAAACTCAGTATTTGGGCGTTTTTGAATAAAAACTTCTCTTCTATTAATCGCACCATTTTGGAATTGAAACTTTCTTTGTTGCTTGTTTTTTTACAAGATGCGAGTGCTATTAATCGCACCATTTTGGAATTGAAACTTTTTCAATCTGCCCTCTGCAACGGCAAGATTAAAACTATTAATCGCACCATTTTGGAATTGAAACAAATTGGATTCCGTTTACTCCGCAAGCGGCAAGTATCTATTAATCGCACCATTTTGGAATTGAAACACATCGACAATCCGCGCGCACCGATGGGCGTTATTTCTATTAATCGCACCATTTTGGAATTGAAACTGAAAATCATACCGATTTACAGAAAAGACTACGAAGCTATTAATCGCACCATTTTGGAATTGAAACTGTCGTGCCGCTAATTTCAGTAATAAGCATGTCGGCTATTAATCGCACCATTTTGGAATTGAAACATTTCGTCGGGGTCGTCGTCTTCATTTTCTGTAACTATTAATCGCACCATTTTGGAATTGAAACATCATATTCTTTGCAAAATTCTTTAAGTTGGTAGACTATTAATCGCACCATTTTGGAATTGAAACGTGTGATTTACCTGATAACTGCCACATCAAATAAACTATTAATCGCACCATTTTGGAATTGAAACAGGAAAGAATGAGGGTTAAACAAATCACCTTCACGCTATTAATCGCACCATTTTGGAATTGAAACAAATGCCGCCTTCTAAAGGAGGCGATGAAAAAAAATGCTATTAATCGCACCATTTTGGAATTGAAACACAGATGCGTGTAAAATACTGCTTTTTGATATGCCCCTATTAATCGCACCATTTTGGAATTGAAACTTAATTTTTATCGGATGTGACCCGAGTTTTAGGCGCCTATTAATCGCACCATTTTGGAATTGAAACAAAATTGAAAGATTTGTAGTGCCAAACATTGCTAAATCTATTAATCGCACCATTTTGGAATTGAAACCTTCCTGCCAAATTTCCTTTTTTGTAGCAGTTAAGACTATTAATCGCACCATTTTGGAATTGAAACATTTTATTCAATGCCGATATGGTTAAAGCTATTTTCTATTAATCGCACCATTTTGGAATTGAAACGCCTCTAAAAGCGAAATAGCCGTTTCTTGCATTGACTATTAATCGCACCATTTTGGAATTGAAACACGGAGAAGTGGATAGGCATTTAAGC
>JAYUUR010000227.1:0-4725 GCA_043754475.1 Saprospiraceae bacterium
AAAAATGTAGAATCTGCCACATATGAAAACCCGGGCGGTGGCATATCTAATACATTGCGGTATGCTTGGATGGGGTTTAACAATTAACAATCAATACGAATAATAGGTTGAAATCACGAAGTGATTAAATATGAATAACCCCTGATGCAATCGGGGGGATAGTTATAGAAAATGGAGATAACTGCGGAGCAGTTAAATGTAAAATTGTCAGTAATTGGCAATATTTCACATTCAACCGCTTCGCGGTTAGGGCAATACACTCACTTTCGCCCTCCGATTTCATCGAAGGTTATTCATATTCAATCGCTCCGCGATTATTTCAACCATTATTGGCATAATTAACAAATTAAACGAAAATGCAAATTCAAGACAAAGTTTTTATTGTAACAGGTGGTGCATCGGGCTTAGGCTTGGCAACGGCTACCATGATTGTCGAAAATGGCGGTTTTGCCCTTATAGTCGATGTCAATACTGAGGGGGGGCAAGCGGCTGAAAAAATGCTTGGTGACCGCGCTAAATTTGTCCGAACAGATGTGACGGATGAGGCGAGTGTTCAGGCAGCTATTGATACGGCTGTTCAAGCTTTTGGTGGCTTGCATGGTGCTATTAATTGTGCAGGGATTGGACCTGCTGAACGGGTTTTAGGTAGAAATGGGGTGCACTCTTTAGCGAGTTTTTCAAAAGTGATTCAAATTAATTTGATAGGCTCATTTAATGTTATTCGTTTAGCAGCAGATATTATTCAAAAAAATGAAGCGGGTGCTGATGGTGAAAGAGGCGTTTTTATATCAACTGCCTCCGTTGCTGCTTATGATGGTCAAATTGGGCAAGCTGCGTATTCTGCTTCAAAAGGCGGCATTGTGGGCATGAATTTACCGATTGCAAGAGAATTAGCGCGGGTAGGTATTCGGTCAATGGTGATTGCCCCAGGCATTTTTGAAACGCCTTTATTGATGGGGATGAGCGATGAAGTCCGTGCATCACTTGGGCAGCAAGTACCGTTTCCATCACGTTTAGGCAAGCCAGAGGAATATGCTTTTTTGGCAAAGCACATTATTGAAAATGTGATGCTGAATGGGGAAGTGATTCGTTTGGATGGGTCGATTAGGATGGCAGCGAAATAGGATTTAAAACAATTCAATCGGATTAATTGTCAAAAACTCTTGCCATTTTAAACCTGTTTGACCTACTAATAAAAGTTTGGTGGGTTCAAATTGGCGGCGGAAGTTTTCCATGCCTGACAAATTATTCCGTACTGCACTACTTTTAACTTCAATAGCCACCGTTTTACCACGATGTTCTATGACAAAATCTACTTCGTCGTTGCCTTCGCGCCAATAATATAAGCGGAAGCCTTCTTGTCGGGCATAATTGACCAAGTGTGCGCCCACTGCAGATTCAACAATTCGCCCCCATTGGTCGGGCTGTTGAGTGATTTCTGAAAATGAAGAGGGGTGCAAAGCCGCAATGAGAGCAGTATTATGAACTTGAAATTTAGGGCTGGATAAGCGTTGTCTCAAACGGTCACCTGCATATTTTTCCAAGCCACTCAGTAAGCCTGCAGAATCTAAAAGGTCGAGATAATGGGCAAGCGTGGTTGTGTTCCCTGCATCTAAAAGTTGACCCAGCATTTTATTATAAGACAATAATTGACCTGAATATAAACAACCCAATTCAAATAAACGCCGCAAAAGTGCAGGTTTATCAACGCGTGAAAGCGAGAGAATATCTCGTGAAATGCTCGGTTCGATAAGGGAATCATTGACGTATCGTTTCCATCTTAATTCATCGTTCACAAGGCGTGCCGAGCCTGGATAGCCGCCAAACCAAGCAAATTGATTGGTTGTCCAATCAAATGCCGTTTTCATTTCGGTATAAGACCAATGACCTAAATAGGTGAGTTCAAACCGCCCGGCAAGCGATTCAGTCAAACCTTGTTGCAATAATAAACGAGATGAACAAAGCAGAATGACCTTTATCGTAACGCCTTTGAGCGTATCAATGTCCCATTCGGCTTTAACTGTTTCACTCCAATTAGGGATTTTTTGAATTTCATCAATGGCTAAAATAAATTCAGCAGCTCCTGATTGAATAAATTGCTGACGAGCCACTTCCCACTGTTGTGCAAGCCAACTTGAATTGGCATTGGGAATGCCATCGGCAGAAATGAAATAATTGGGCAATTCAGTAGCATTCAGAAGTTGCCCAACAAGCGTTGTTTTTCCAACTTGACGAGGACCAACTAAGACTTGCATAAAAGCACGAGGCTCAATTAGCCGTTTTGCAAGTGATGAAAAATGAGTCCGTTGAAACATAGTTTAATATTTTTAACAAAATTACTCAATACTTTGAGTAAAAATACTCAATACTTTGAGTAAAAATACTCAATGTTTTGAGTAAAATACTGAGGGGGTATGAAAAGTTGTAAAAATGCCCTATAAATGCCTTAATTTCTTTACCATTTTACCTTAAATCATATTTTATGAGCATAAATCTCAACGACATCATAGTGATTGATGTGCACACGCACGCAGAGGTGTCTTGCTGCCAACCGCATGACGATTACAGACCTGAATTTGATGTGGCGTTTGCTAAATATTTCCCCCCTCAGTTGATTCAGTATGCGAATACGCAATTGAAAGACAGAATCTTCTTCAGAATGGATTTCCCTTTGATAACGCCCGAACGGTGGATGAAAGATTTTGAAACGGCAGGGTTTAAAGAAGAAGTGAAACCGCTCATTTTGAAAGAAAATGCGGCGCGAATGTTAAAGTTAGACATTAGATAAAAAGACATTAGACCATTTCAGCGGTCTAACATCTAATGTCTTTTTATCTACTATCTATTTTACTGGTGAATTTGGATATAACCTGTATAGTGATTGCCTTCTCCGTCATCAATCAAATAGTAGTACGTACCATCTGGCAATCTTTTATTACCCCAAGTACCTTTCCAATCATTTTGATAATTTTTAGAGAAATAAACCCTATTACCCCAACGATTATAGATTTCTATTTTATTGTTAGGGAAATTTTCCAAACCTTCAATGACAAAAGTCTCATTCATGCCATCATCATTCGGTGTAAAACCATTGTAAACGTTGAATCCATTACAAATCACTTTAATTCGCACAACCGCCATATCGCAACCTGCTGCGCTACAAATTTGGTAAGTGATACTATCCATTCCACAGAAATTAGCTTCAGGCGTATAGATAATATTATTAGAACTATCCACTTCCGCTTGTCCATGATTTCCTTGAACAACTACCACCACGTCTTTCACACCTTCATTAAATAATGAATCATTGCTCATCACTACGCTTACAACAGGCTCCGCTTTCTTAGTCGTCACTTCATCGTTGACAGCTTTGATGCGTTTTGTAACGGTTCTGTCAACAACTTTTGTAACAATATATGTTGTATCGCACAAACCAAATTCATCGCAGACAACGAAGCAAGCTCTATCGTCTCCTTTCGCAATAGCGACCATTTTGACACATAATGTACCTGCAATAATGCTGTATTGAACAATTTGACCGCTTGACGGGCAAATATTCGTAATCGTAAATTGCCTGCCGAGTAGCTCGCGCGTATTCAAACAAATGGTATCAGTCACCTGTACAATCAAGGTATTTTCGATTGTTGAAGTAATCGTTTTAGGCAAATCTAAGACTGTAATGGTTACTGTTGCCGTATCACATTTTGTTGGAAAACCATTATCGCAAAATTGATAAGTGAATATATCTGTACCGACGAAGCCGCTGTTTGGTGTATAAGTGTAAGTGCCATCAGGATTCAAAACAAGCGTTCCATTTGTTGGATTCGTAACGGGTGATATATTATACACCAGTGTATTACCATCCGGGTCAGAATCGTTTGGCGTTACCGTACCTGACACCGGATTGTTTTTATACGTCGTATTAGTATCATCGTTGGCAATCGGTGCTTGATTGGTCGGTAGCACTGTGATGGTCAACGTTGCCGTATCACAAGCATTCACTCCTGCACAAACCACATACAATACAGTTACTTCTCCAACAAAATTTGGATTAGGCGTAAAAATGTAAGTACCATCTGGATTGATAATAATTGTACCTTCCGTTGGTGAAATAGTACCTACCTGACCAAATGTCAATCCCGTTGTTTTATCCGCTACATAAACATTTGGTACAAGCGTTCCTGAAACAGGTGTATCATTGCGGGTGGTATTTACCGCATCGTCAGCAATCGGTGCATCGCTTACAGGAGTCACTCTTATAATCAATGTCGCCGTATCACATGCATTAAATATATCACAGACAACATACTGAATAATAACAGTTCCATTAAAGTCTATTGCTGGTTCAAAAGTATAAGTACCATTAGGATTCATGGTAAATATGCCTTCCTCTTCAGGTACAACTGTGATAGCTGTAAACGTCATCGCATCACCATCTGGGTCACTATCATTTGTAGCCACCGTTCCACTGACAGAAACTTCTTCATCTGTTTCAATATAATCATCCACTGCAATTGGTGCATCATTAACAGGTATAACTGTAATAATTAATGTCGCCGTATCGCATAATGTGGCATCGCATACTTGGTAGCTGATAGTCACTGTACCATTGAAATTAGTCGCAGGGGTGAATGTATATGTGCCATCAGGATTAAATATTAATACGCCTTCTGATGCCGGAACGATTGTAATCGCTGTGAATGTCAAGGCATCCCCCTCTGTATC
>JAYUUR010000228.1:0-46283 GCA_043754475.1 Saprospiraceae bacterium
TATATTTTATGTAATATTGGAATTGAATTCCAACATTACATAGAATTTTTAATTTTTTGAGATTTAAATTAAAATTAAAAACCCTGTAAACATATAAAATGCTTACAGGATTTTGAGTATAAAAAAATTGGAAAAATTAATGTCGAACTACCGCCACAGGCATTGATTGGTCATATTTACCACTAATTATTGGCGTTTGCACATTTGAGGTGTATGTTCTGACATTTTTATAGACAAAATCATAGATTTCACGAATCGTCACGAGTTTATTACCATCCACATCTGCTTCACCTTTCAAGCCGCGAATCAAATAATGGCTGAAAATACCTGAACGCAAACCTTGATCTTCGAGCGAATATTCCTCTCCTTTCGATGACATAAACAAGGCTGTGCCACCTGCTGCAGCATTGAAAGCCCGATAATAAGTCTGTAAAACATTTTCCAAAGGTTGTTTCATAGCCAATAAAGTTCCACTATGACAAGCATCGGCTATGCAAATTTTATGCTTCGCTTTGCTTTGTTCTAAAATAGCTTTTATTTCATTGTGATATAATTTATTGTTGATACCATCATAATCCTGTGGTAAAAATGCGCCTTCTAAACCATGACCTGAAAAATAGAATATTACTACATCATTTTCATCCGCTTTCAAGAGTACTTGACGCATTGTGGTAAGAATGTTAGAGCGGGTAGCATCTTCATCAACCAATACCCGCAATTGTTTATCGGGCAAAGCACCGCCTTCCGGACTTTTCAAAAAAGAGTAAAATTGATAAGCATCATCATCAGAATATTTCAAAACAGGCATTGCACTATAACGACCTACTCCCACCACAACTGACCATATTTTAACTTCATTATCACGCTCAACATCCACCGGCGTTTCATTTATCTTGCTATTAGCCGGTATTTCTCCCACCGGACGACCATATTCCCAAATCGCTGATAAGATGCGTCCATTTTTATAATACATTGCACCCTCGCCATGTGGTGCATGTTTTTCAAATTTACCAACATATTTATCTCCATTTACGTAGTAACAATTACCCCGACCTTCAGGTGTGCCGTCCTTAAATTCACCTACCCATTTGCTGCCATCACCATATTGATAAACCCCTTTGCCATCACGACAATAATTTTTATTACAATCCTGCAAGGCTTCAGAACTCGTTGATACTGAGGGGGTGTTAGCCGTTGTAGATTGACTGACTGAGCCTTCCGAACTATTCGTCATAGTACCATTCACCCAAACGCCTTCCACTAATTTATTGTCAGCACGATACATTTTACCTCGACCATGTCGCGCATTATTGCTCCATTCGCCTACATATTTCTCATTATTTTTATAAAACATAGTACCATCGCCTTCAAATTTACCATTTTTCATGCTGCCTTCGTATCTATCGCCGCCTGCAAAATAGTAAATACCCGAGCCGTTTGGTTGGTCATTTTCCCAACTACCAGTATATTTATTACCGCTTGTAAAAGTCATAGTACCTTGCCCATGAAATTTATTTTTCTTAAAATTCCCCGTGTAGGCATTGCCATTTGAGAAATAATAGATGCCCAATCCTTCGCGGAAACCGCCTTGCCAATCGCCATTGTAGCGGTTGCCATTGGCAAAATAAAGCGTACCTTTGCCATTCATGATGGCTTTGCGAAAGTCGCCGGCGTATTTATTGCCGTTGTCGAATTGATAAATGCCCCGTCCGTTTTGGCAATCGCCTTCAAGACATTGGGCTGTAAGAGAAGTAATAGACGCTATGCTAAATACCCACACACTCAAGAGAAATCTCATGTTTTTTAAAATTTAACGGCTTTGAAATAATGTGAAATTGTGAAATTGCGTGTAGAGGTAATGCTGTCATAAATCGATTATTTTAAGTAAAAACTGTTTGTACAAAAAAATATTGCATTCTCTCAAATTTTGTGACTTTAAAATCTTGTTAAAAAAAAATCCAATACGTTAACGAATATATTCTCCCAAAAATATGGGGATTAAATGCCCCTTTTGCTTCGTTTTTTCATTATGACCAATACATTTTATCCTGCAAAACTTTTATTATTCGGTGAACACACTGTGTTGCAAGGCTCTCAGGCTTTGGCGATGCCCCTTTGGAGATACAGTGGCTTATGGCAATATGCGGAGAATAAAAGTTTACAATTTGATTTGCCCAAATTCTGCAATTATCTAAAAAAATTGGTTGAAACCCATGAAATAATGCTTGATACTGAGGGGTTAGATGAAGCATTGCATCAAGGTTTATATTTTGAATCTCATGTGCCACGCGGTTATGGGGTTGGCAGCAGTGGAGCTTTGGTAGCGGGAGTATATGATAAATTTTGTACAATAAAGTCAGACAATTTATTAGAATTAAAAACAATTTTTGGCAAAATGGAAAGCTATTTTCATGGTGCCAGTTCAGGTTTTGACCCTTTGATTTGCTATGTTAAAAAACCTGTTTTAATTAAAAAAGATAAAACCGTAGAAGCATTAAAACCTATTAAAAACGATGTACAATTCTTTTTAATAGATACCCATATTCAACGCAAAGCGGAAAATCTGATAAAAATATTCGCTGATCGCAGCAAGACCTCTCAGTATAAAGACTTGATAATTAATGAATTAGTGCCTCACATTGACGATGCTATAGCTGCGTTTCTCAATAATATACCTGATATTTTATTTGAAACAGTGCATAAAATAAGCCATTTTCAATACCGTTATTTTCCAGAAGCCGTACCTTTGGCATATAAAAATGCTTGGCTCGAAGGCTTGGCAGGAGATATTTATAAATTAAAATTATGCGGTGCGGGTGGTGGCGGCTTTATATTAGGATTTTGCAAAAATTTAAATGACACTAAACAAACACTTTTAAAGTCAGGTTTCAATATCATACCCCTGAAAATTGAAAATTGAAAATTGCACCGGAGGTGCAAAATATCGGTAGTTTAAAATAATTTAAATAAAGATAATTAATAGATACATGGAAGATTGGGAATTAGATTTCGAATGGCTGAAAGTCCGCCATACGGTGAAAGAAACCTTGAAATATGATACTTTGCCTGATTTGAATGTTGTCCTCTTGATGATTGGCATTCAAGAATTAGGTTTCTGGAAAAAAGGATTTACTAAGGAAGAGAAACAAGATTTGATGCATATAGCCGTGTGTCATCTATTGAGTTACGATGGTTATTACGAGTTTATCGGGCGTGATACTGAGGGGTGGCCCCATTACAAAATCATCAAGCCTGTACAGACAAAAGGTGAAAAAGTGCAGGAGCGGATTTTGAAAGAAAAGGCTATTTTATATTTCAAAGAATTGGAAAATGATAGTTTAACAATACAAAACTAATCGGCATAGTAAAATGCCTTCTATAAGTTCATCATTTATAATTCATCATTCACTTATGACTTTTCGTTGGAAAATAGCGCAAGCTGCCGAAATTCGTTGGTGGCAAAATTATCTTAAAAACAAACCGACTACCGATTATGCCCATTGGAAAACGCATTATTGGGAAAAATTACTCCTTGAAACAGGCTTAGAACGTTTAAATACTGAGGGGGTCAATACTCGAATTTTAGATGCAGGATGCGGACCTGCCGGTATTTTCATGATTTTTAAAAATCAGAAAGTAGATGCTCTTGATCCACTTTTAGACGATTATGAAGAGAAGTTGCCCCATTTCAAAAAAAGCCTCTATCCAAACGTTACTTTCTATTCACAACCTTTAGAAACGTTTAATAAAAAGGATGAATACGATGCGGTTTTTTGCTTAAATGCCATCAATCATGTAGCTGATTTGGATAAATGTTTTGATATACTTGTGAATTCTGTTAAGGCAGGCGGGTATTTAGTAGTGTCCATTGATGCACATAATTTCTCTTTTTTAAAGACTATTTTTCAAATCATTCCAGGTGATATTTTGCATCCACACCAGTACGATTTAAAAGAATATTCGGATATGCTCACCTCAAGAGGCTGCTTATTAGAGAAAACGATTTTGAAAAAAAAAGAGTTTATTTTTAATTATTACATTCTTGTTTTAAAAAAATTGTAGCGCAGAACTCCAGTTCCGCTTTCTAATTTAGCATGGAACTCCAATTGCGCATTTATTTTTTCAAAGTAAAATAAATGCGGAACTGGAGTTCCGCGTTACAAGCTGTAGTTAATCCTTGTAAAAAAGCCATTTCCCTAATTCCCTAAAAGTCACTTTTTTACCATACATCAAAATACCCACTCGATATATCCGACCTGCTAACCAAACTAAGAAAAGAACAGTCGCCACCAACAGCGTTATGGACAATGCCACTTGCCAAAACGGCGGATTAAATGGCAATCGTGCGGGCATAACAATAGGAGAAAATAAAGGGAAAATACTCGACCAAACTGCCAAACTGCTTTCAGGCGCGCGAATAGCTGCCATCATAATGTAAATAGCCAAAATGACAGGTATAGTAATCGGTAAAGTCAATGATTGAGCTTCCCCCGCATCATCGCCGACGGCAGAACCGACTGCTGCAAAAAGCGACGAATACATGAGATACCCTAAAACAAAGAATATGATAAACAAAGGAATTAATGCCCACCAATTCTGATTTTGTAGTTCTATCATCAGTTGAGCCGATTTGCTGACACCTTCTAATTGTTCCATGTTTTGCATCGAACCCATTGCAGGATTAGTGCCCATTTTGGAAGCATCAGAACCGAGCATGGCACCTACGCCAACAGAAATACCCGCTAATAAAATGCCCCAAATAACAAATTGTGTTAAACCCACTGCTCCTACACCAATGATTTTTCCAAGCATCAATTGAAATGGCTTGACACTCGAAATGATGACTTCTACAATGCGGCTCGTCTTTTCTTCCATCACTGAACGGAATATCATCATACCATAAATAAACACTGACAAATACATGAAAAATCCCATAAATCCACCAATACCCATAGCGACTAAACCTGAAATAGAAGACGCATTATTATCCCCTTCTATTGGGTCGGGGTCAATTTCTACATGCGTTTTTAAAGCAGCAATTTTAGCCGTATCGAGTTGTAACTCTTTGATTTTGAAGCTTTTAATGGCATCTTCTATTTTATTTTCTATATCCGAACTCATATCGTTGCCGAGTTTGTCATCCGAATAATATTTCACCGTGAAGGCTTTATCCATAGCACTCGAAAGTTTTGGAATCACTAAAATACCATCGTACTGATTATCCAAAACCTGCTTTTTGAGCATAGATAAATCCCCTTCTACAAGCGTAAATTGCAAGTTTTTCTGATTTTCAGGTGCACTTGTTAAAATGCCACTTTCATCAAGGACGGCTATTCTTTTATAATTATCGTCCTTGTACATCGCCAGTTTGACGTTGAGAAAAATAAGCGCACCAATACCCAACGGCGTCAAGATAGTTCCTAAAATGAATGACCTTTTAGTAACTCGCGACATGTATTCTCTTTTGATAATAAGCCAAAGTTTATTCATTGCTGAATTATATTTTTATTTTAATATTTAAAATTGCACATTCGATTCACCTACTTGCCTTATAAAAATTTCGTTCAAGCTCGGCAATATTTCATTAAAAGCTGTTACCCGAACACCCCCATCTAATAAAAATCGCAGTAAATCATTAGAATTATGCGCCGTTTCTAATTTAGCGGTCAAATACTGAGGGGTCATTTCTACTATCGTCGCACGGGTAGCGAAGCCATCGGGTAGCGCACCGTCGTAGTCAATGCGGAAAAGATTTTCTTTGAATTGCTGTTTGATGTCTGCAACACCGCCCATCAAGACATTTTCACCTTTATTAATCAAGACGATTTTATCGCAAATCTCCTCTACTTGCTCCATGCGATGCGTGGAAAAAATAATGCTCGTACCATTTTTATGCAATTCATAAATCTCATCTTTCAAAAGATTGGCGTTGACGGGGTCAAGACCTGAAAACGGTTCGTCGAGAATTAGCATACGAGGTTTATGAATCACCGTAGCAATAAATTGCGCTTTTTGTTGCATCCCTTTTGAAAGTTCTTCTACTTTTTTACCCCACCAATCCACAATATCCAATCGCTCAAACCAATATTTTATTTGTTTACGCGCCTCTTCGTAGCTCAAGCCTTTGAGTTGGGCGAGGTACATGAGTTGCTCGCCGACCTTCATTTTTTTATACAAGCCGCGCTCTTCGGGCATGTAGCCGATTTGTTCGGGATGGTTGCTGTTGAGAGGTTCGCCATTAAAGAAAATACGCCCTGAATCAGGTCGGGTGATAGTTGTTATCATTCTAATTAGAGAACTTTTCCCTGCGCCATTCGGTCCGAGCATTCCGAAAATATAGCCTTCGGGAACATCAAAACTGACATGATTCACGGCTACATGTTTAGAGTAGGTTTTGACAACATCTTCAATACGTAGAATATTCTTTGACATATATTATTGGTTTAGATTGATTGTTTTTTAAGCGTTTCAAGAAGTGTTTTATTAGCTATTGAAAAATACCCCCTCAGTATAAAGGTAAAATCTGTTGGCAATTTTAGTAATATTTCAAGGGAATAATTTAAAATTTATATTAAAATAGAGTTTTTCTCTACCAAAACGTAGTTTTGCATTTTAATTCAATCTCAACCCTTTGAGATAATTTATTTATTTTAATTGATAAAAATGAAGCATTTGATAGCCCCCTCAGTACTGGCGGCAGATTTTACGAATTTGAGAGCCGAAATTGAGATGGTAAACAGCAGTGAAGCCGATTGGTTTCATTTGGATGTCATGGATGGGCGTTTTGTTCCTAATATTACCTTCGGCATGATGATTATTGAGGCTATACACAAAATGGCGACTAAGCCGCTCGATGTGCATTTGATGATAGTTGAGCCTGAAAAATATATCGAAAGTTTTCGCAAAGCAGGAGCCGATGTCATCACAGTTCACTACGAAACGTGTCCTAATTTGCACCGCACGTTACAGCAAATACGTGCTACGGGTGCGAAGGTAGGCGTTGCACTCAATCCGCATACGCCCGTAACGGTTTTGGAGGATGTGCTTGAAATGTTAGATTTAGTCTGTTTGATGTCAGTCAATCCGGGTTTTGGCGGTCAAAAATTCATTTATCAGACTTTGAATAAAATTCGTAAACTGCGGACGATGATGGATGAACGCAATATTGACTGCCATATTGAGATAGACGGCGGCGTAGGTTTGCAAAATGCAGAAGTGATTTTACAAGCGGGAGCAGATGTTTTGGTAGCTGGCAGCAGCGTTTTTAATGCAGAAAATCCGACAAAAGCGATAGCCGATTTCAAAGCGATTTCATATAAAAAGTTTGACCAGTTTTAATTTAAAAAATCATAAGTCATTGATTTTATAGTTTTTATAAATCATTTTTTATTTTAATTAATGAAAAAAATCATCTTCATAGGCTTTATTTTGAGCTTTATACTGAGGGGGTACTCTCAGAAAGTCACCACTCAAATTCTACCTTACAAAATACCTGAAAAAGCTATTTTGAATGATATGAAAGAATGGAAATTATTTTTTGAAGATAGTTTTGAAAAGGACTCTCTCAACGGTGCTATGTGGTGGGTACAAGAAGAAGTTGAGCGTGATGGGTTATGCTATTTTACAAAAAGACCTAAGAATATAGAGGTAAAAAATGGAGCTTTAGTTTTATCAGCTTATAAAGAAAATTATGGAAAAAGAAATTATACATCAGGTACAGCTTTTTTTTCTCAGAGGTTAGAACCAGATGTTTATATTGAAACTATGATAAGACTTCCAAAAGGCAAAGGTCTATGGCCAGCCTTTTGGTTTTGGTCTGGATCTGATTCTACTTATCAAGAACTTGATGCTTTAGAATTTAAAGGCAGTAAGCAACATACTTTTCAAATTAGTAACCATTATTGGAATAAAGAACAAAAAAAAATAATGACTCATTGGGTACAGTTCAATCCTGTTTTGGAAAATGGTGAGCCAATAGATATTACTGAGGGGTTTCATAAATACGCAGTTGAATGGACGAAAAAGTACATTCATATTTACATGGATAATGTATTGATTCATACATTTAGTGAGGATGTCCCTCAACTTCCCATAAATCTAATTTTAGGATTAGGTGTTGGCGGCATTGATGGAAAACCTTCAAATAAAACCCGATGGCCTGCTCGTTTTTTAGTAGATTATGTAAAAATCTATAAAAAATGAATTGCCCCGAAAATCCTTTGTATTTTTTGATATTGTCTTGTGTGGCATTTGCAGTTGCTTATTATTTTTATGTTAAAAAATCAATTCCTCAAACACTATTTTGTATTGTCTTAAGCGGCTTTTTTTTAAGATTATTTTGCATCCATGATGCATATCTACATGATTGGGATGAACAATTTCATGCTCTTGTTTCTAAGAACTTAATGAAACATTGGCTAAAACCTACTTTAATTGATATACCATTCTTACCTTATGATTTTCAAGATTGGTCAGTAAATCACATTTGGTTAAGTAAACAGCCATTACCATTATGGAGTATGGCACTGAGTATGAAATTGTTTGGCGTTAATCTCTGGGCATTGAGGCTTCCTTCGCTTATTATTTCTACAATAGCCATTTTAGTTACATATAAAATAGCTGAAATCCTTTTTAATAATCGAATTGCACTTTATGCTGCCTTTTTGCACTCTATTCATGGAACAACTATAGAAGTTGCCACTGGAAGAGATTCGAGTGACCATGTTCAATGTTTTTTTGATTTTTTTATTGCATTAGGTATTTTGATGGTTTTATTGGCTAATAAAAAGCCTAATAAAATATTGTATTCTCTACTTTCGGGAGTTTGCATGGGATGTGCTTTTTTGTGTAAATGGTATCCTGCCCTTCTCATTTTTCCTATTTGGATTTTTTTTAATTATAAAAACCAAAACTTCTTTCGCAACATATTAGCTTTCGGGATAGCCAGTTTGGTAGTTGCTTTACCTTGGCAAATCTATATTTTTACACATTTTCCGATGGAAGCCCAATGGATGTTTAAAGCTACTTTGATGCCTATAAGTGAAACTATTCAAGGACATGATGGCGAATGGTGGTATTATCTAAATCATATTCGAATGATGTTCGGTGAGATAATTTACATACCTCTGATTTGGTTCTGTTTTATAGCTTTCAAAAAGAGAAATAATATAAATAGTCGTTTTTTATTACTTTGGATTGGCTTGCCAATTCTAGTTTTTTCATTATCAGCGACTAAGCGGCAGCTTTATTTATTGATTATGGCTCCGGCTTTTTTCATGTTAACTGCATTTTTTGCGGAGTATTTAAATCGGAATCGCTTAAAAATGCGTATTAACCCTAAGGTAGTGTCATTAATTTTAATTCTTTTAATTGCATTACCTATCCGATATAGTTTTGAAAGAATCAAACCTTTCAAATGCAATGAAATTTATACGGAAAGAACCGTGTGGTTAAAAAAATTAGATGAAAAAACTGGTGGCGAAGGGGCTATTATTTTTAATATAAGCGATTATGTTAGAGCCATGTTTTTTTCAAATGTAACTGTTGCATATCGTGATATACCTTGGCCTCAACTAATTGATGATTTAAAACAAAGAGGATATAGAATTTATATAATAAAGGGCGATAATATTTCGCCTGAATTATTACTCCGAAAAGATGTACATTTTATAGATAATTAAACGTTTGCTTTGTTTTACGAACCTCCATACGTTTTTTAGCGTATTTTATTGAAATAGTTCATTCAGTTTTTATATGAAAAAAATACTTACCTCTATCATCTTCCATATCCTCTTTTTACAAATTGTAAAATCCCAAACTGCCACCATTTTCGGCGTTGTTACTGAGGGGGGCACTAATCAGCCCATCGAATTTGTCACCGTTTATATCAAAGAGACGAATAAAAATGTGCAAACCAACGCGGCGGGTGAATATTCGCTATCCATTCCGGTTGGCAAAACGCTGACGCTTCAGACAAGTTTGGTGGGGTATAAAGAAGCGAAGATTGCACTTGAGCCTATGCGAGCGGGTACGCAACGGCGCATTGATATGACGCTCGTGGTCTCTACTTCGCTTCAAGAGGTGGTGGTGAAAGACAGCCGCATCAAGGACAACGGCATGATTAGAGAAGATATAAAGGATTTTAAAATGCTGCCCACCACGACTGGCAATTTGGAATCGGTACTGCCGCATATTGCTTTGGGTACGAACTCAGGTTCGGGTGGTGAATTGACGTCACAATATCAAGTACGGGGTGGTAATTATGATGAAAATTTAGTGTATGTCAATGATTTTGAAGTATATCGTCCGCAACTTATCAGAGCAGGTCAGCAAGAAGGTTTGACTTTTGCGAATCCCGATTTAGTGCGTGATTTATCTTTTTCGTCGGGCGGTTTTGAAGCGCGTTATGGCGATAAAATGTCATCTGTTTTGGATATTAAGTACAAACGCCCTGATTCAACGCGTTTTTCTCTTGCAGGCAGCGCTTTAGGTGGCTCGGCGCATTTGGAAGGCAGTAAAAAGCTCGGTACTGAGGGGTATCGCCGCTTTCGTTATTTGCTCGGCGCACGCTACAAAACGACTAAATATTTGCTCAGTTCGCTGCCCATAAAAGGCGAATATGCACCCAATTTTGCTGATATTCAAACCTATTTGACATTCGATATTAACCGCAGTTGGCAAGTAGCTTTGATGGGCAATTATAATGCAAGTGCTTATAATTTTTTTCCACAAAGCAGCAATGTGGCAACGGGTTTAATCAATTTTACATTGGGCGTTCGCACGGCGTTTGAAGGGCAGGAGCGCGACCGCTTTCAAAATGGTATGGGTGGCGTGTCTCTGACGTATTTGCCTGATAGAAAACAGAATTCTTATTTCCTTAAACTCTTGGCTTCTCGTTTTCAAACGCTGGAGACTGAGGGGATTGATATTATAGGTGATTACCTTATTGGCGAAGTGGAAACCAATTTAGCAAAAGATAATGCAGGAGAAATTGTCTCCACGCTCGGAACAGGCACGCAGCACCAGTTTGTCCGCAATAATCTCTACGCTGCCGTAACGAATATAGAACATAAAGGCGGTATAGAAATTCAACTTGCTCCTAAGAACTCTTCAGTTACAAACACCCATTTCTTACAATGGAGTGTCAAGTTTCAAAATGAAGACGTTTCAGATAAAATAAATGAATGGGAACGTTTGGATTCTGCCTTGTATTCATTGCCGTTTAAGGATGATAGCCTTGTGGTACGCAATGTTTTAAAAACAAAAAATGCCATTAATTCTAACCGCGTTACAGCATATTTTCAAGATACTTATACTTGGCGCAAGGACAGCGTTGGGGAATTTCAAGCGACTTTAGGCGTGCGCGGTGCGTATTGGGATTTGAATAAAGAGGCATTTGTAACGCCGCGTCTTCAATTGACTTATAAGCCTTTGAATTGGGAAAAAGATGTGTCGTTTCGTTTATCCGGTGGTTTGTATTATCAGCCGCCATTTTATAGAGAATTGCGCTCGCCACAAGGCGTTGTGAATGAAAATGCTTTGGCTCAAAAATCAGCTCAAGTAGTAGCGGGCATGACGTATGATTTTTCAATCGGTAAATTACGCCGTATTCCTTTTCGTTTAATCACAGAGATTTATTATAAAAAATTATGGGATTTAATTACGTATGATGTTGAAAATGTAAGGATTAGATATGCCGGAATTAATAATGCGACAGGGTATATAACAGGATTTGACATGCGCGTGAATGGTGAATTTGTACCTGGTGCTGAGTCTTGGATTAATCTATCGCTCCTTCGTGCTCGTGAAAGTATTACAACTATTCAGCATAAAAAACGTGAAGTCGGCGAGCCTAAAGGTCAAGATGTTGCCGATGTGCCGCGTCCGACTGACCAATTTTTAACCCTTTCCGTTTTTTTTCAAGATTATTTGCCTAAGAATAAAAACTTCAAAATGCACTTGAATACGACTATTGGGACGGGTTTGCCTTTCGGTTTTCCAGGCAATAATGAAACTTATCGCAATACTTATCGCTTCAAACCGTATCATCGGGTGGATTTAGGGTTTTCCGTCATGTTGTGGGATAGAGGTTGGGAAGGTCGTAAACCGCGTCATTTTCTGCGTTTTACACGCAATACATGGTTCAGTTTAGAAGTATTTAACTTAATGCAAGTACCCAACGAAGCGTCTAAAACATGGATTAAAACAATTTATAATACACAATTTGCAATTCCCAATTATTTATCCTCTCGGCGCATTAATTTGAGGGTGCGGATGGACTTTTAAATAGTCCCCCTTTGGGGGATTTAGGGGGCTACTTTATCATAAATCACTTGCTCATTTTCACAATATTGTTTTAACTCATTGGTTATCAACATCTTAACATCGTTTTCAAAAGCATGTGGATAAAGTATATGCAAGTTGGGCCCTGCATCTAAACTAAAAAAAACGGGTGTTTTTGTTGCTTCACGATACTCCCTCAGTATTTCAATCATTTTTAAAGTATTCGGTTTCAAAAGCGTAAACCAAGGCGAATTGGTCATCATCAAGGCGTGTAAAGTCATGGCTTCGTCTTCACATATTTGTCCGAAGGCTTCTACATCGCCCGTTTTCAAAGCGGCAATAACTGCACTCATACGCAAGCGTGCTTGTACATAACGAGGCTCTGCGTAAGGATTATTATCCATCAAACCATGACCCATGCGGCTTGAAACGGATTTTTCTCCTCGACTTGCTATTAAAATATCGTCGTGAAAAGTTTTAAAAACGTCATGGATTTCATTTTCAAAAGGCACAGCATATTCATCCGATGAGCCTTCTACATTAGGGCATTTTCCCCAAACCGCCATCGTCGGATAGACCGATCTACAAGCACTGCCTGAGCCTAAACGAGCGATATATGACGCTTTTTTTAGAAAATCACTTGACGCCTCATTCATGCTTTTTGGAGTATTTTCTATGAAAAGCTTATTTTCTAAAGAACATAAACACATTGCCAAAGCTGCCATACTCGAGGCAGACGATGCTATGCCTGCCGAATGTGGAAATGAATTATGACTTTCTATTTTGAGATGCACCTGAGTCAAAAAAGGGAAAATGGATAAGAGCGTATAAAGGAATTTTAATTGCTTCGCTTGGAATCCCTCATTTTCTTTTCCTTCAAAATAAAATTCCAAATCAATTGTATTATCGAATTTTTCTTTGGTGCGGTATGTCAATTTCGTTTCAGTAAAAGCATTATTTAAGGTAAAACTGATGCTTGGATTTCGTGGTAATTGCACGCCATGTTTTCCCCAATATTTAATAATGGCAATATTTGAAGGGCATTTGCAAGTGATTTCGCCTACTTGCTCTATGGCATTTGAAGTAATAATTAAAGCTGGATTTTCTAAAGTCATGTATGAAATTTATGATAATGGATTCAAGATTTATAAAACTCAAAAGTACAGCCTTAGTTTAAAATAATAGAAACAAAAAAAGCACCCCCTCAGTATGGAAGTGCTTTTTTTATAAAATTGAAGCAAAAATAACTATTTTGCGTACAGAAAATAAGATAAATCATACTTATCTAAAACAGAATCTAAAATATAATCTTTTCCACGCTCGTAACCGTCTTTGAGTTGATAGCCATATACTTTACCGAATTCGTTCCAATAAAAAGCAGAAAAACCACCTTTCACATCTTTCACCAAATCATAAAACGGCATGTGCAATTCCTTTTCAACCATTTTTATCAACATCAAGCCTTGTGTGCGCGTGAGGTCTTTGAGTTGTGATTTGAATTTATCATCCATTTTATTTTGCAAATCATTGATATATTTTTTCCGGTCTTTATTGTTCCCGTCGCGTGTAGCGGCTTCAAGCTCGCGGTATGTGCGCACAGCCTCAACTGCAAAAGGTATCACTGTCGGCGCATAACGTTGATAGCGTTCGTAGCGTTTGAAATCATCGGCATTGGCGAATGTTCTGGGCGCACTTACTTCTATCTCACGTAATTGGCAATAAATCATTGTATCGCCGTTAGGAAGCACTAAAGCTGCCATGAGTATAGTTCCATCGGGTCGAGTTATCATATAGCCCGGAGCAGCCTCCTGAGCTTGCAGAGAGAAGACGGTGAAAAATGAGAAAATTAAAATAAAAATCAAGCGATTAAATTTCATTCTGATTCGTTTTTTTTGTGAGAACATTAGGTTTTGAAGAGCGGTTTAAACATTCTAACAAATATAAGATGCAAAAAATCTAAAAAAAGAACGTTCAGTTGCTTTAATTATTTGTTAAAGTCATTTCATTAATTCCTAAAAACTTGCCACTTTCGCCTTTGAAGTGTGTTTAAGTTGTTAATTGATAATAAAATAAATAAAATAATCAAAATATTTATGAAAGCCATGATTTTCGCTGCCGGACTCGGTACTCGCTTACGCCCACTGACTAATGACCGCCCAAAAGCACTCGTAGAGGTCAAAGGTACACCTCTTTTAGAAATTACGATAAAACGACTGATACACTTTGGCGTAAAAGAAATTATAATAAATATACATCATTTTGCTGATAAAATTCAGCAGTTTTTGAAAGAGCATAATGATTTTGGTATCAGAATCGTCACCTCACATGAAGTGGAAATGCCGCTTGAAACAGGAGGTGGATTAAAAAAAGCTGCATGGTTTTTCGATGATGACAAGCCTTTTATCATTTGCAATGCTGATATTTTAAGCAATATAGATTTGAATAAAATGTATGAGGCGCATTCTAAAACTGATGCCATTGCTACTTTTGCCATTCAAAAGCGCAACACAAGCCGTTATATGCTCCACGATACTGAGGGGGTGCTTTGCGGGTGGATGAATACCAAAACCAAGACCATTAAAATGGGACGGTTTGCACCTGAGCAGGGCATGTATTCATTCAGTTGTTTTCATATTGTGAACCCTGAAATTTTTAAAACCACACCTGATGAATCGTTTTTTACAATCATAGATTGGTATCTACGAATTTGCAACGAGCATACAATAATGGGCTATCGACATGACGACGATATTTGGTGCGACATTGGCAAGCCAGAAACGCTTTTAGAAGCTGAAAGCATTGTGGATAAACTCAAATTTTGAAGCGTTTTCCACATGGTTTTCAACAAATTTAAGATTATTTTGATTTATCCAAAATCCTTTTATTAAGTCAATAAAAGGATTTTTTATTAGTCACATTATCCAATATATTATTCTAATTTTTATCTTTTTAAAGAAATCAAATATTTTTAAAATTTTAAATGGATAAATGTAAACAATTGTAAATTAATTATTTATGAAATCTTGTTTTAAATATTCAATAATTAATTTATGCTTTTTCAAATAAACCATTAAAAAATGAAACAATACTGAGGGGGTCTTTTTTCAAAAACATTTATTAAAAAAATATTATTGTAAAACTTTGGAAATGAATAACTTACGTACTTATCCACGTATGTGTGTGGATAAGCGATATTGGTGTTGATAACTCAAAAAAGTCCTCCCCAAAAATCATTTAATTTCTGCTACAAATATTCCGCGGCACTGCCGCTTATACTCATCATAACCAAAGAAAACTTTACAAGATTTACATCTGAAACCAAATAAGGCAGCGAACAAAAACGTTTTTGTTTAATAGGCTTTTGAACATTTCTTTTTTTTAGTATTAATAAACTAAATTTTAAAAAAATCATTTTATCACTATTATTAAGGGTGTGGATTCGTGGAGAAGCGTGGAAAAACTTGTTCCACCAACAGTTACTAAGTGCTATTAACATACTCATCCACATAGTTTCCCTTTTTATAAAATCTTATCAGTCAAGGAGTTAGAGCGTTATCCACATTATGTGCTATAAAAGTGGTATTTGCTAATGGCTGTTTTAAACAATGTCCATAGATGTTATTGGGTAGTGGGGACAAGCTCTAAAATTCGCCGAAACTTGTTAGTTTTGAACACCTGAGAGGCTTTGTACTGAGGGGGTGTTGATGGGTGTTAATAACTACCCTTGCTTTGAACAGGTTTGTTCACAATTTTTGCAGAATGCTGTTTTACATAAAACGCTGATTATTAGTGATTTAAACAGTGTGTAAATTTTAGATGTTTATAACTTAATTAAAGTAAAAGCATAGATTTGTTTTGTTAAAATTGAATGTTTTTGTTGTGAAATTAAATTTACATTAAAATGTGTGGACGATTTTCATTTGTAGTTAAAAAAGAAAAAGTGGTGAAGCAGTTTCCGAATATTCAAATTGAAGGCAAATTGCTGGAGAATTATAATATCGCACCCACTCAACAGGCGTATGTCATCACCAATAAGCAACCCGATGTTTTGCAAACAATGCAGTGGGGATTGATTCCGCATTGGTCGAAAGATGGGAAAGGTAGCGGTGCGTTGATAAATGCAAGGATGGAAACTATTGATGAGAAACCATCGTTTAGAGAGCCTATCCGTTCGCAGAGGTGTTTGGTTTTAGCGGATAGTTTTTATGAGTGGAAAACGGTAAGTTCAAAAAAAATACCTTATCGCATAATGATGCCTAACGACGATTTGATGATTTTTGCAGGTATTTACGACGAATGGGAAGGCGTGAAAACATTTTCAATTATCACAACCGAACCTAATGAAGAAATGTCGAAATTGCATACTCGAATGCCTGTAATATTGAGAGGTGGGGTTGTTGATTATGAAAAATGGTTAGGTGATACTGATTTGAGTATTATTTTAAAAATGAGTGAGCAACCTAACGTAAATTTTTTGCATATTTACAGAGTGAGTGAGAAGGTCAATTCCGTGAAAAATAATTCTTCGGATTTGCATAAAGAAATTCTTGAAGAATTAACATTGTTCTAAACCAACTTTTTAAAATGCGCGTTGTCATTCAGAGAGTGAAAGAAGCTTCGGTAACGATTGAGGGTCAAATAAAATCGGCGATTACTGAGGGGTTGCTTATTTTAGTAGGCGTTGAAGATATTGATGCTCAAGAAGATATTGCGTGGTTGGCGGCTAAAATTGCGAATCTTCGGATATTCAGCGATGAAAATGGTTTAATGAATCGTTCACTGATGGATATTCAAGGCGAAATGCTTGTAGTGAGTCAATTTACGCTTCATGCGAGTACAAAAAAAGGCAATCGCCCTTCGTTTTTGAAAGCAGCGAAACCTGATTTTGCGGTGCCGATGTACGAACGATTTGTAGGAGAATTGAAAAAAATATCCAATTTAAATGTCTTAACGGGAGAATTTGGTGCAGATATGAAAGTGGCTTTGCTGAATGATGGACCTGTGACGATTGTTATGGATACGAAGAATAAGGAATAGTTTTTGAATTTAATATGACAGACATAAAAAATTGATTTTATTCAAATAAGAAACTCGTTTTTAAACGTTTAAATTAAAAAATAAGACAAATGAAATTTATAAAAAGACGTAAGTGGTTGATTTTCATTGCATTAGCGGTGATTGGTTTGGCAGCAAATCGTAAAACTGATCATGGTAAGTATTTTGAAATCAGTAAAAATATTGAAATTTTTACCAATCTCTACAAGGAACTCAACACCTATTATGTAGATGATGTTGACCCATCTAAGCTCATGCGGACAGGTGTGGATGCGATGCTGAATTCGCTCGACCCTTATACCAATTACATTTCCGAGAGTGATATTGAAGGTTATCGGTATATCACAGAAGGTAAATACAATGGTGTAGGTGCTGCATTTGATAAAACAATGGACTTTGTTTTTATTACGGATGTATTTGATAGTTCTCCTGCTCAAAAAGCCGGCTTGAAACCAGGGGATAAAATATTAGCTGTGGACGGCAAATCTGCCTTGAATAGAAGCGTAGATGAAGTCGGCGATATACTGAAAGGTGCAGCCGGAACAGATGTTGAGCTGACAATCAATCGCCCTCAACTCAATGGCTCGGATAAAAATATGAAAATAAAAGTTGTGCGTGATGAAGTCACTGAACAAAATGTCCCTTATTATGGTATGCTTAATGACCAAGTAGGGTATGTCGTTTTGACCACTTTCACGCGGGATGCGGGTGAGAATGTTAAAAAAGCTTTTGTTGAATTAAAAGAAAAGAACCCCAATATTAAAGGTGTTATTTTCGATTTGCGCGATAATGGCGGTGGTTTGCTCAATGAAGCAGTGAATATTTGTAATATTTGGATACCCAAAGGTGAGATGGTCGTGACGACTAAGGGCAAGGTAGTGGATTGGGACAGGAGTTTCAAAACATTGAACCCCTCAGTAGATGAGCAAATGCCGATTGTGGTTTTGGTAGATAAAGGTACAGCTTCAGCTTCTGAAATCGTATCAGGCACTTTGCAAGATTATGACCGAGCGGTGGTGATGGGTCAGCGCAGTTATGGTAAGGGATTGGTTCAAAATATGCGTGATATTGGTTATAATTCTAAATTGAAACTCACAACTGCTAAATATTATGTGCCGAGTGGTCGCTGCATTCAAGCAGTGAGTTATGATAAGGGTAAGCCTGTAGAAGTAGCGGATTCTGTTAGAGCTGTATTTAAAACGCGAGCAGGTCGGACTGTTTTGGATGGTGGTGGTATTAAACCAGATGTATTGCTCAATAAATCAGGTGATTTCGGTTTGATGAAAACTTTGAAAGAAAAGTTTTTACTATTTGATTATGTGACTATGTTCACTTTGGAAAATGAGAAAATAGAAGAGCCTGAGAAGTTTAGGTTTACGCAATTTGATGATTTTGTTGAATTTTTAAATAAAAAGAACTTTCAATATGATTCCGAAAGTGAAAAACTTTTGAAAAAACTCAAAGAAGAGGCTATAAAAGATAAATATTCAGCAACGATAGAAGGCGAGCTCAAAGCCATAGAAACTAAAATCAAATCGGATAAGAAAAACGACCTTTTGAAACATAAGGACGAAATAATAGACGAAATAGAGCGTGAAATCATTGCTCGGTACTATTATGAGAAAGGTAAAATCAAAATCGCTTTGAGGAATGATATTGAAATTCAAGAAGCCATCAAAGTTTTGGGAGATGCTCCGCGTTATAAATCGCTTTTGAAAAAGAATTAAAAACAAAATAAATTTAACTTTATTATAATTTAAATTTCTAAAAATCGGCTCAAAAGTTAACTTTGAGCCGATTTTTTTTATTAAATTACTGAGGGGGTCTTTTTATATGGCTTATATTTTAAATATAGAATCTGCAACCACTATCTGTTCTATTTGCATTAGTCAGGATGGAGAGTTGATTTCAATTCAAGAAACGGATGCCAATAAACACGCATCTGAAATCACATTGATGATTGATAAATGCCTCAGTGAGGCAGGTCTGAAAATGACAGACCTTTCAGCAGTTGCCATCAGCAATGGTCCCGGCTCATACACGTCCTTGCGCGTAGGAGCATCCACAGCGAAAGGGATTTGCTACGCACTCAATATACCCTTGATAGCCGTTGATACGCTACAATCGCTTGCAATGGCGGCATATCTCGAAGTTCAAGATGAGGCTGCATATTACTGCCCTATGATTGATGCTCGGCGTATGGAGGTGTATTCCGCTATGTATAAAATGGAGCATGGAAACATGATTAATATAGAGCCCATGTCACCCCTCATTGTGGATGAACAAACTTTTAAACGGTTTTTCGATGTGGGTAAGCGGTTGGTTTTTAGTGGTAATGGGGTATCTAAGTGTCAATCAGTGATAGGGTCACAGATGGCGTTTTTTAGCGATAATATATGCACTTCTCGAAATATGATACCCCTCAGTACTCACCAATTTGAGATGGGAAATTTTGTTGATGTAGCTTATCATACCCCTCAGTATTTAAAAGCACCTAACATCACAAAAGCTAAAAAAATAATTTGATACATTATAAATAGGTATTATTACGATAAATTGTAACGTTTTTATGGTATTAAACGTAAAATTTATTCGATTTTATTTTTATAATGAAAATTTCCTTTTATATTTATCGTGGTTTTCATAGTTTTACGCGTATGAATATATCGCTATCTTTGAATTTGGCATGATATTTTTACATTACGAACTATATTTATTAAAAAAACTACACTTGCGAGTTATTTTAAATTTAAACTTAATTTTTATTTTTTACACACTTTTTTTTAATTAAAAAGAACATAAATATGAGAAAGCAAAAAAATGAAACTGTAGTCCTCAAAAAAGGTAAGAAAGACATCGAATTGGACTATGCAGAATTGCGTAAAGCGGTATTGGTTCTTCGCGCTGTGAACCACAAACTTCGTCAACAAATCATCGATTTGTTAGAAGAAAATGAAAAAATGACTGTTACGGACTTGTACATCAAGTTGCGCCTTGAGCAATCTGTTGCGTCTCAGCATTTGGCTATTTTACGCCGTGCAGGAGTTGTAGCAACTGACAGAAATGGCAAATTTATCTACTACAGAGTTGATAAAGACCGGATCAATCACATCAGCCGCCTTGTTGAAGAATTAACAGAATATAACGGCAATTAAAATTTGGCGAATATTTGTTTCTACAAGCAAAAAAGCTGCGACTTCATTGTTCGCAGCTTTTTTTTTATTTATATACCTTTTTTTTGGTATTTTGAATGAAGATATTTGGAAAGAATAATTAAAATTTGCATATTTGCTTTTTGATAATGAAAAATAATTAATCAATCTACCGCAAAAACAGGCTCTATGAGAAAAGCAAAAGCCCAGATCAACAACGAAAGACTGCAAGTGTCGTCTGACGTTTTGCGTGCATTGGCGCATCCCCTTAGGATGAAGATTCTTGAATTTATAGACAAGAATAAAACGATTAATGTGAACAAAATCTATAACACGCTCAAATTGGAGCAATCCATTACGAGCCAGCACCTAAAAATTTTGCGTGCTTCCGGTTTGGTTCATACGCATCGTGAGGGTAAATTCATCCATTACACGATTGACTATCCCCGTCTTGCCAACGCTATGAAAGCAGTGGATGGCTTTTTAGGAGGTGTGAAATCAGAGCAATAAATTATAACCCAAATTTTATCTAAAATTCGAACATGTACAAAAAAAAGCTAAGGTGATTAATCACTTAGCTTTTTTTGTTTCTATTATCCAACTTATTATTGTTTAGGTACACTATTAAACATAGTTAGAAAAATAATCGCCATTTTCATAGGAAAACTAACTGTTTGGTTCAATTCATCTTCAATATTCCAATCTCGCGGGTCATTTTGAAAATTCATGGACATAAATAATTGTCCCCTTTGGTCGTCATCAACGACCCATTCAGAATTTTGATTAGCCCATTTACTTTTTAATTCTAACGTCATCGCATTATCCGTAATCCGCCATTGGCGAGGGTCACCGCTCCAAATCATTTGAGCAGTGATAATCTTATTGTCGCCTCTAATTTCCCATTGCGAAATATCTCGATTCCACTTTGTTTTGATTGTACCTGTTTTTTCACCTACCCTGTAAGTCCATTGACTCCAATCATCAGGGTTTTGCCAAGTCATTGTCAAATTCCCTTTTTCATCATTTTCATCTACAAAAATATCCCACTCCACGAAGGCATCGTTAAAACGAGCTGAGATACCTGTTAGTACTTGAGCGGTTTGAGTATTTATTTGAAATAAATTTAAAACAAAAAATATCAAAATTATTTTTTTCATTAAAATTAGACTTTTAGTTTGATGAAAATTTAGACGCAGCTTGTTTGAAAATAGTACAAAAGGAAAACGTTCATACCCCTCAGTATTCGTGAGTATGAACGTTTAAAATTAATATAAAATTTTCTCCCGAAGGGATGCCTTTGGCATAAATTCTTTCTTAAAATGGCAAGTCGTCGTCAGCCGCTGTTTTAAAAGGCTCGTCAGAAAGTGTTGGAAACGAATCTTCCGAAGGTGGCGATTTTTTTGCTACTTGTTGTACAGGTTGAGTAGAGCCTGTACTGGCAACCGTTTCACCGTTGGAATGCTCGATGCGCCAAGAGTTTAAATTGGTTAAATACTTACCTTGCCATTCGCGCCCACGTAGGTCGAAATGGACTTTTATTTCCTCGCCTTCGTTGTAGTTATCTAATATTTGACAACGGTCTTGTACTAATTGAAATTTTATCAACTGCGGATAATTACCATCAGCTACTTCAATGACAAAATCCCTTGATTGGAATTTTTCACTTCTCGATTCTGTTGCAAATTTTTTATACAATTTGCCTGTTATTTCAAATGACATTTTATACTGAGAATAAAAGATGAACTATGATTGTTTTTTCAAACCGTAAAATTAATTTTTTTCTACCAATATTTAGCCCCTCTGGGGCAATCAACTCAGTAATTAATTTTTTTCTGATAAAGCTCTGTTAATTTTTTTAACTAAACTCGGGCCTTCATATATAAAGCCTGTATAAATTTGAACTAAATCGGCTCCTGCTTGCATTTTTTCAATTGCATCTGTTGCCGACGCAATCCCGCCTACGCCTATGATGACCATATTTTTCTCTCCTTTTTCTCTCAAATAACGAATTACTTCAGTTGAGCGATTTTTAACAGGTTTTCCACTCAATCCACCGGCTCCAATGGCTTCTATACTGAGGGGGTCGGTTTGTAGATTGTCTCTTGAAATAGTGGTATTCGTAGCCACTAAACCTGATAATTGGGTGTTTTTTACAATTTCTAAAATATCATCCAATTGCGAATTGGTCAAATCAGGTGCAATTTTTAAAAGTATAGGTTTAGGTTTTTCTTTCTGAAAATTGAGAACTTGAAGCCTTGAAAGCAATTTTGTCAAAGGCTCTTTGTCTTGCAATTCCCTCAAATTGGGCGTATTCGGCGAACTCACGTTGACAACAAAATAATCCACATGATTGAAAAGGGCTTCGAAGCATATTTCATAGTCTTTGACAGCTTCTTCATTGGGCGTGATTTTGTTTTTACCGATGTTTCCTCCTATTATTACTCCCGAAGGGATAAATGAGGGGTATTGGTTTTGAACATCTGCTCTTGTATTTTTCCAAATAATCAATTTTTCCACAAGGCTTTGAACCCCTGTATTGTTGAACCCCATCCGATTAATTAAGGCTTCGTCTTTAGGTAAGCGGAAAAGTCGGGGCTTTGGATTGCCATCTTGAGGCTTCGGCGTAACCGTTCCTATTTCTACAAAACCAAATCCAAGATGCGGTAACACATCCAAATATTTCCCATCTTTATCAAACCCTGCTGCCAAACCAACAGGGTTTTTAAATTTTAAACCTAAAATTTCTTTTGTAAGTCTTTCATTTTCAATGGTATAAACATTTTTAAAAAATAAATTTATAATTGGAAAACTTAAAACCATTTTGAAAAGCTTCATCGCTAAATGATGCGCTTGTTCAGGTGAAAAAAGAAAAAATATAGGTTTTAGAATTAATTTATACATTTGGGTTAGTCAAATTTTTTAAAAAGGTAAACCCTCTCTGTGACTCAACAGAAGATTATTTGAATTGAACATCTTTTCCAAGTCTTCAAAACTTTCCTCATATTCCCAATACATCATACGCCCATGCGATGCTGTAACGAGGATATATTTATCCGTAATAGAGCGGATGCGGTCAATGGCAACCATTTTTACCATTGGCTTCTCTACCTTTATTTCTTCTAAAATTTCCTTATTGTTTTCATCATACCCATGTAGGGTGAGGAAATTACCGGTTGTTACTTTAATAAAACTTGTTTTTGACATGATTTTTTTGTTTTTAATAAGCTCTTGCAAATAATACACGTTGCTTGGATGGATTGCCTGTTAATATACAATGACCATCTTCAAGCGGGTTATCAATAGGAATACAACGAATGGTTGCTTTAGTCAACTCTTTTATTTTTTCTTCTGTTTCGCCCGTTCCATCCCAATGTGCTGAGACAAAACCTGCTTTTTCATCTAATATCTTTCGGAACTCATCAAAATTATCTACTTTTGTAATGTGAGCATCGCGGTATTCTTTGGCTCTATTGAAAAGATTTTGTTGAATGTCAACTAATAAATTATTGATGTATTCAGCTACCCCCTCAGTATTGACGCTTGTTTTTTCCTTTGTATCTCTCCGTGCTACTTCTACTTTTCCTTCCGCCAAATCCCGCGCGCCTATACCTATACGAACTGGTACGCCTATCATTTCATACTCAGCGAATTTGAAACCCGGGCGTTTGCTATCATCAGCATCTACTTTTACACGGATGCCTTTTGCTCGCAACTCTTTCGCAATTTTATCAGCCGCTTCCATAATTTCAGGCGAAGGCTTAGGAATCGGTACTATCACCACTTGATGCGGTGCTAATTTAGGTGGTAAAATCAAACCTTCATCATCCGAATGTGTCATAATAAGTCCACCAATCATACGAGTAGAAACACCCCAAGAAGTTGCCCAAACGAGCTCTTCTTTATTTTCTTTACTTAAAAATTTGACATCAAATGATCTTGCAAAATTTTGACCTAAGAAATGCGAAGTACCTGCTTGAAGTGCTTTGCCGTCTTGCATCAAGGCTTCAATACAATAGGTTTCATCGGCTCCTGCAAAGCGTTCATTGGGCGATTTTATACCTTTTATAACAGGCATTGCCATCCAATTTTCAGCAAAATCTGCATAAATATCTAATATGCGCAGTGTCTCTTCAATAGCCTCTGCCGATGTAGAATGAGCGGTATGCCCTTCCTGCCATAAAAATTCGGAGGTGCGAAGAAAAGGGCGTGTCCGCATTTCCCAACGCATGACATTGACCCATTGATTATAAAGCAAAGGCAAATCGCGATAAGACTTTATCCAATTGCGATATGTATCCCAAATAATGGTTTCAGACGTTGGGCGAATGATGAGTTCTTCCTCTAATTTAGCATCAGGATCAGGTATCAATTTGCCTTTATTATTAGGATCAGCTTTCAAGCGGTAGTGGGTTACGACAGCACATTCCTTTGCAAACCCCTCAGCGTGTTCTTCTTCTTTTTCAAGAAAACTTTTAGGGATTAATAGAGGAAAATATACGTTGGAATGCCCTGTATCTTTAAACATTTTATCCAAGGCATCGCGCATATTTTCCCATAGCGCAAAACCATGCGGCTTTATAACCATGCAACCCCGCACAGGTGAATTATCAGCTAATCCTGCTTTTTTCACAATGTCCAAATACCATTGTGAGTAATCTTCTTCTCTTGATGTGATTTCTTTTGCCATAAATTTTCATCCTTTTTTAACTAAAAAATAACAATTTAGATAGTTACAAATAAGAATCTTTTAAGTCTTAAATTTGTTTAATATACAGAAGTCAATGTGAGACTTCGAAAGCTATTTTAGAATTTTTGGGTATTAATTCATGCTGCTAAGGCAATTTGTTAAGAAACATTTTAAAAAAATTGTTTAAAAATGAAATATTAACATTTTTAACACACTTTTTTTAAAGATTTAAAAAAGCCTTAACTATAAATGAAGCGCAAAAGTAGTAATTTTATCCTAATAATAAATTGCGAACAATAATTGTTACATCTATAAAACTTTCATAGTAATGAGACCTTATAAATTTCTCTCGTTTTTATTCGTATTGTTGACAACGGTTTCGTTGAAAGCGCAGTATGACGATATTTACTACGACCCGAGCCGTGATTCAAAATCTACGTCGAATACTTCTACAAAAAATAGAAATAATACGCCGCAGCAAAATCAGAGTCAAAATTATAATGACAATTCTTCGGAGTATGACAATGAATATTACGAAGGCGATTATTATGAGTACGATGATGACTACGATGATTATTATTATTCATCTCGTATCAATCGCTTTCATCGCCCAGTGAGAGGTTTTGGTTATTATGCACCAGCTTATTCGGATTACTACAATTATGATCCTTTTTATAATGACCGCTTTTTTAACCGTCCGGGTGTAACTATCGTCATTGGTGGCAATGGTTATTGGAACAACTGGAATAGATATAACCGTTGGAATCGTAACAGCTGGTTTGATCGTTATTGGAATGACTACTGCTCTTACAATTCGTTCTCCGCTTTTAGACCTTATAATAGCTGGGGATACAATAGCTATAACAATTTTTACGATCCTTTTTATGGTAATAATGGTTGGGACAATAACTACTATTCAAACTATGGTGGCTATGGTTCAAATTATTCCAATCCATACCACAATGGGTATTCTAATAATTACAACAATAATAATGGTGTTGGTGTGAATACTGGCAATACAACAAGGGGCAAGTCTTATGGTCCGCGTAAAAACGGTACAATTGCAGAGCCTATTAGCCCAAGTGGTGTGGCTGGTAATGGAAGAAGTGGCGGTACTAATCAACCTCAAAGAACGCAAAAAGAAATGCGTACTGATGCACGTCAAGCACCTGTTGAATCAGGTGTAGTAACGCCAGAAGGAACTGATAAAGGCAAAGGCAGTAGATATACAGAATCATCTGACGAGCGTCCAGTGAGAGCTACTGAACGTCCAAATCGTTCAAATGCCACAACTACTGAGGGGGGTGAGGTAACAACACCTCAAAGCAGAGAGCAACCTCAACGGAGCAGAGAACAAGCGACAGAGGAAAGACCTACACGCACTTACGAGAACCGCCCTTCGCGCACCAACGAAGCTCGTCAAGAGCGTCAGCGCGAAGAAGCACCAAGCAGACAAGAGCCTGCACCTCGTCAAGAGCGTCAGCGTGAAGAAGCACCGCGTCGTCAAGAATCAGCACCTCGTCAAGAGCGCAGCTACGAAACACCTCGTCAAGAGCGGACTTATGAAGCACCTCGCCAACAAGAGCGCAGTGCTCCTGCTCCACGCCAAGAAGCAGCACCTCGTCAAGAGCGCAGTGCTCCTGCTCCTTCAAACAATAATAACGGAGGAAGCAACAGGAGAAGTGGCAGTAGAGATTAAGAAAACTTAAAATCAATCGTTGTGTTTTAAGAATAAATACAGCGGGTGCGAATTGGTGATAGCACTTTGCACTCGCTTTTTTTATGCCATAAATGGTTGTTTTTATAATAAAAATGCTTGTAATTTTGAGTTTACTTTTGCAAATTACTAACGAAATCTATTCAAATTTTAAATATTTAATGCAATGAAACGCTCCTTTTTAACCCTTATTAATTTTGTGATTGTCCTATCTTTTGGTTGGTCACAACAGGCTTCTGATGCTTTGCGCTACTCTTCAACTCAGTATGGTGGAACGGCTCGGTCTATAGGCGTTGGTAATGCAATGAGTGTGTTTGGTGGTGATTTTGGTACGATTGGCATCAACCCAGCGGGTTTAGCAACGTATCGCAGTTCTGATTTGAGTTTTTCGATGGGTTATTTAAAAACCAGTACAAATGCTCAATTAATCGGCAACAATAATTTGAAATGGAATGAACCCGCTAACAAAGTAACCTTGAATAATATAGGTCTTGTTTTAAGTTCCAAGCCATTTGGCAATTCAAAATGGAAAACAGGCAATTTTGCCATCGGGCTTAACAAATTAGCAGATTATAAGAGAACGATTTATTATCAAGGCGTATCTCCTGGTTCGTTGGTTACTGTCTTTAAAAATGATTTAATTATAGGCAAATTTGATGAATACGGCAGCGCATTAGCTTATGATGCTGAAGCTATATATGATTCAACTATTGCAGGTAAAAAGTTTTACTTCAGTGATTTCGATGGAAAAGAAGGTGTAGGTGTGAATCGTTTGCAATCTGTCGCTACGACAGGACGTGTTTCAGAAATGGTTATTTCTTATGCAGGTAATTTTGATGAAAAATTAAACGTCGGTATAACGGTTGGTGTTCCTTTCATAAAGTATTCAGCTACAAATGATTATAATGAGAATGATCCGAATAGTGATGTGAAATTTTTCAATAGCTTAAAATACATTGATCGTTTTACGGCTGATGGTACAGGCGTCAATTTGAAAATAGGAGCAATTTATCGCCCCTCTCAAATGTTCAGAATAGGCTTCGCTGTTCATACGCCAACAGCTATCAGTTTTTCTGAAAAACACACAGTGGATTTTAATTATAACTATACCACGAATAGCGGAAGTACTTTTAGCAATGATGCTTATTCACCCGAACAAGTTTCTAAATATACCATCAAGACGCCTTGGAAAAGCATTGGCAGTGTAGGTATTTTGCTTGGTAAAAAAGGATTTGTAACGGCAGAGGCTGAATATATCAACTATTCATCCGCTAAAGTGCGCTTTGAAACCCCTGACTCAATCAGTGCTACTCGTATTCAAGAGTTAAAAGAATATGAAAATAAAGTGAATAATAAAATAAAAGACGGCTATAAATCCACCCTCAATCTTAGATTTGGAGGAGAATTAGTGCTTGATATTTTTAGAGTGAGAGCAGGGTTAAATTTTTTGGGCAATGCCGATAAAACAGGCGATGCTTACAGAGTGGCTTACACAGCGGGCGTAGGTGTGAGGGGTGAAAGCACTTATTTTGATATTGCTTATCGTCATGAAAAACAAAACTTCAGTTATCAACCATATTTAGCCGCCGAACCTGCAAGACAACCTAATATTGATGTCTCTTCAATTCAACATAATTTTGTTGCTACGTTGGGTTTTAGATTTTAAATTATAGAATTAAAAAAAAGAGTGCTAAAATATTGAAAGTCAATATTTTATGCACTCTTTTTTTATTTAATATCTCTTAAAAATTATCCCATCTCAGCTTCAACTGATTTGACTTCAGGAATCATACGCGTCAACATACCTTCGATACCTGATTTCAAAGTCACCGTAGATGAAGGGCAACCGCTGCAAGAACCTTGCAAAATCACATAAACAGTGCCTTTATCAAATGCTTTAAATTCGATATTGCCACCGTCCATTTCTACTGCGGGCTTCACGTAAGTATCAATGAGGTCTTTGATGCGTTTCACCAATTCGCCATTATCGCCTTCATACTGAGGGGTATCATTTTGAATGGCAGCTATCGCCTCAGCGAAGCCTTCCTTCAAAATAATGCCATCTTCTTCAATGAAATTTTTGATAAATTCCTTGATTTTAAGCATTATTTCAGCCCATTCATAGTTGAATTCCTTTGATATAGTTACAAAGTTGTTGCAAATGTACACGCCTTTCACGAACGGCATTTCAAAAAGCGCAGCACCCAGCGGCGACCATTCTTTTGCTAATGCTTCTTCGCGGAAATCAGCCGTGCCACGATATAACATCCTGTTCGTAACGAATTTCAAAGATTCGGGATTCGGTGTTTGCTCGGTGTATAAAAGCACCGGCGTTTTCGTAGCTGCTTCCATATTTCATAGTGGCGAATTCATCCGCCAAAAATTTTAATGAAAAAATAATTTTAATATTTCTCTCTATTTAGAAAGATTCTACAAAAGTAACGTTTTTTAAGGGTTTTGGTTCACTTTTAACGTTTGGTTTTTAATTTAAGTTAGGGAATAATGTCATTTTCTCTAAGCATCGCGATATACTGTTCTTCAGTCATTGGGCAATCAAAAAAATCCTCAGCCTTATCGGAAGAAGTGAATTTTAATTGTCCTTTTATTTTACTCATTAGATACTTGCCGTATTCTTTTTCTCCATGACTGAAATAGGTATAAACATGGTGCTTGATGCCGTCAATGGTCAAGAAGTAAAATTGATGATGATCTTTTTCAGGATATAATTTAAAGCCTTTTTTTAAAAGAATTTTTTGAATATCTTTAACCTTTCTGGGTTTCATGCAATACTGATTTGACGAGTCCTAAAAGTTTAGTTTTTAATTCATTAGATTTATCTGATAGTTTGCTATCATTTTCTAAGGCAAAATTTGAGTAAAGAGCATGAAAACTAAAATTAAAAGCATTTTCAACTTCTTCTCTTGTCTCTCCCCAAACTGTAATATCCAAAAGATGGTTTCTTATGACATAGGATTCATCTTCGTACTCAACTTCACAGTCAAGTTTTTGAGATAGAATATATACCAAACCGTCAAAATTTATGACATTGGGCTTGAAAGGATATGTTTCGTGTTCTAATTCCTCAATATGATAAACTTGTTTTATATTCTGCTTAGTGAAACTAACAGTATCATCTTTTGACTTCACTTTTGCAAATACTTGAACGGTTTTGTATAAAAGTTCTTTTTGTTTTTTTTCAGGCTTAGGTACATAAAAAGCATACTGTTCTTTTTTTGGCTGAATTAATTTAATTTTTACATGCCCTTCATTATCTTTAATTTTTAAAGAATATTCATTGCCATTACCAAAAGCAGAAAAAAGTGGGGAATATATTTTTTGACGTTCTTCATCTGTATATCGTTTAGAGATTTTTTGCATATACTTCGGTTCTTGATAGTCTCCCTCTAATATCAAATCTTTATAAGTCTCAAACGTTTCTTTTTCCCAATCTTTCACTTCATTGCGGAATAATGAAGGTTGTGTTTCAGTAAGGTTAGGGGCAACAGATGCCCCAAAACTGCTATAATTTAAATCTACTATTAGTAATTCTAATTCTTCTTTAATAGTATTAAGCACATTTTTGTTAGACATTAAGGCCTTCTTAAATGCTTCATTTTTTAAAAATTCTACTTCTAAAAAGTTGGAAAAAGACTTATTTAATTCTGTCAATACCTTAATGACTGTTGACACTTTGGGTGCATCCCCAACAGTTATTTCAGGGTCTATCTGAAAGTGAATAGCTATATCTCGAAGTTTTTCTAACATATTGAGGTCTGTGATTTTAAACAAAATTAGTAATATTTTTAAGATACTCCATTTTTATTCCATAGATTTATTTTATTTCAAAAAATCAATATTTCTTTTCAATCCCTCATATTTTGTCCTTTTTACAGCGGAATTTTTAAAAATTTCCTTGAAAACATCTTCTGTTATTTCACACCATTCTTCTTTTGTCATCTCTAAAAGTTGAGGATGCGGTTCAAATTGTGGTTCTTCGTGCTTTTTTGAAAACCGATTCCAAGGGCATACATCCTGACAAATATCGCAACCAAACATCCAACCCTCCATTTGGCTTTTATACTGAGGGGGTATGATGTCATCTTTCAATTCAATGGTCAAATACGAAATGCACTTTGAACCATCCATCAAATAGCCTTCGGGCGAAATGGCTTCTGTCGGGCAAGCATCTATGCAACGCGTGCAAGTGCCGCAATAATCTTTCATCGGCGAATCATACACCAATTCCAAATCAATTATCAATTCCGCTAAGAAAAAATAAGAACCTGCCTTTGGATTGATTAATAAAGTGTTTTTCCCAATCCATCCCGTCCCACTCCGCTTCGCCCAATCCCTTTCAAGCACTGGTGCAGAGTCAACAAATACTCGCCCACTGACCTCACCGATTTCGTCATTGATAAAATGCATGAGGTCTTTCAACTTATCTTTTATAACAAAATGATAATCGTTTCCATAAGCATATTTAGATATTTTAGGTGCTCCGGGGTCTGTTTGTTTTTCATCTGTAAAATAATTGAAGAGCAACGTGACCACCGATTTAGCACCATCTACCAATTTTCGAGGGTCAATCCGTTTATCAAAATGATTTGCCATATAACCCATTTTACCATGAAATCCTTGATTGAGCCATGCCTCCAAGCGGCGAGCTTCCTCATCCATTTGCTCCGCTTTAGCGATGCCCACAAATCCGAATCCTAAACGATAGGCTTCTTGTCGTATTTTATCAGAATAACTTTGTATCATTGATGCAAATGTAATTTCTTAAAGTTTAGATTGATGATAATTTTTCAAGTCGAAACATCGTTTTATTAGAAATTTTGTATCATGAAAATAAACTTTTATATCTTTTCGTCTTCATAAAAAAATATCTTTTAATCATAAAACATAGCGGTGTTGTGATGCTGCGTTACATTTAAGAAATGAAAAAAATCCTTCTTTTTAGTCTAATCATCGTTCTTTTCGGAAGTTGTAGCAATGTGGATGTGGTGGAAAACAAAGATGAAGCCGGACGCCTTGTAGAACGCTATACCGTCAACAAAAAAACAAAACTCAAAGAAGGATTGCACGAAGCATTTTTTCTGACGGGTAGTAAGTCTGAAGAATCTACTTATAAAAATGGTATATTAAGAGGAGAACAAATTTTTTATTACGAAAATGGGCAAATTCAAGAAGTCCGCAATTTTGATATTGATGGTAGTTTTTCAGGTGCCTACAAATCTTATCATGAAACAGGTAAGCTAAAATCCGAAGGGCAATACACCAATGGCTCGATGAACGGTAAATGGAAGTTTTTTTTCCGAACAGGTAATATCAAAGAAATTGTTCATTTTCGAGATAATGTTGAAAACGGACCTTTTATAGAATATTATGAAAATGGGAAAATCAGCGCGGAAGGGACTTATGTCAATGAGCTGGAGCATGGTGTTTTGAAAAAATACAATGACAAAGGCGAGTTGACCACTCAAATGCAGTGCGAAAATGGTGTTTGCCACACTGTTTGGAAAAGCAATATGACAAAAGATTCTGCTAAAAAATTGTAATTTTTTTTAAACTTTGCAATCCATAACAGGCTGTCTCAAACCTTTTGAGACAGCCTCATTTAAATTTATAGTGCATGAAAAAATGGTTACTTTTTATACCCCTCAGTATTTTGCTCCTTTCCAATGTGTCTGCCCAAATCGGTGGGCGCTATGTTTTCTCTTTTTTAAAACAAATGCCTTCGGCTCGTTTAACAGGATTAAACGGAAGCCAAATTGCCCTGCGCGACGATGATTTGACTTTGGCTTTTCAAAACCCCGCACAGCTTAATTCCTTGATGCACAATGCTTTAACTTATAATCAAGACTTTCTTCTCGGCGGTATCAAAACAGGATATTTCGGTTATGGCTATAATGTTTCTAAAATAAAGACCACTTTTCAAGCAGGTATTCAGTTCATAAATTATGGCACTTTCAAGCAATCTGATGAATTGGGCAATATTAACGGCGAATTCAAAGCCAGCGAATATGCTATTACGCTCGGAGTGGGTAGGCAAATAAATGAACGCCTTTCAGCAGGTATTAATTTAAAATATATCACTTCTCAATTAGAGGCTTATCGCTCAACAGGTTTAGTAGGTGATTTATCGGGTGCTTATTGGGATGAAGAAAAAAAATTCGGCGCGGCTATTATTTTTAAAAACATAGGCACGCAGCTTTCAACTTACACTGGAAAAAAAGAAGACCTGCCGTTTGATATTCAAATTGGTTTTTCTAAAAAACTGAAAAAAGCACCTTTTCGCTTCTCCGCTCTTCTGCATGATTTGAACCGTTGGAACATTCGCTACGATAGCCCTTTGGATAATGAAACGACTTTGCTTGGTGAACAAGCCACTACCCCCAGTAAAATCTCGCAAGAGGTTGATAATTTTTTTCGACATTTAAATGTGGGGGGCGAATTAATATTTGGTAAAACTGAAGTCTTTAGAATTAGGTTAGGGTATAGTCATCAGGTTCGTAAAGAATTGAATATCAGCAACACACGCAGCTTGGCGGGTTTTTCATTAGGCGTAGGTTTTAAGGTCAGTCGTTTTCGGATTGATTACGGCATGGGTCGTCAACACTTGGCAGGTGGCATGAACCATTTGAGTATTTCTACTAATTTTAGTGAGTTTAAAAAGAAGTGAGTGAGTCGTTGGTTACCCCCTCAGTATAATTGCTCAAAATCACTTGAAATAGTCAGTTAAAATATTATTTTTGCTAAAATCCTTTTGTTTATGAATTCAAAAAGACTTTGGCTAAGAGATATTTTACCCTTCGCCCTCGGTGTGGTCATTCTCTCCATTTTAATCATCAAAGCCATTCGGATGCAAGTCACTTGCGACGAAGCCTACACCGTCCAAACCCTCGCGCCTCAATCCGTTTGGGATTTAATCAGCTACAAAGATTCTTATACCAATAACCATATATTCAACACCTTACTTGTAAAAGGGCTTTTCAACTTGTTTGGTATGAATCATTCTTTAGCGCGCGTTCCGAATCTTGCAGCATTTATTCTCTATTTCTATTTCATCTATCGTTTTTCAAAAAGGTATATTTCAGAAGATTGGGTAAGTCTGATGTTTATAGTCGTTATGATTTGCAACCCATATTTATTGGACTTTTTCGCCCTCGCGCGAGGCTATGGTTTGGCAATAGGCTTGATGATGGGGAGCGTATATTTTGCAGCACGGTATTTACTTGATGGCAATTTGAAAAGCTTACCCCTCAGTATATTGATGGCAATTCTCTCGGTTTATGCTCAATTCGCTATGCTGCATTTTTATTTAGGATTGAATTTATTATTCGTTCTTTTTCAATTTATACATTACTCTTCCAATAAAAATATAAAGCAATTGCTTTATGGATTGGGGATTCAAGTGGCAGGATTAGCGGTTTTAGTCTGTTTAATTTATCTACCCATCACTGCTATTTTAAGGGATAACCAAATTGCCTATTATGGCACGCGTGGGTTTTGGCAGGATACGCTGTCGTCCTTGATTTTTCATTCAGTTTATGCACAAGGTTATTTTTCAGATAAAACTTTGGATATTTTTAAAATCCTAACCATTGCCTTATTCATTTTTATATCACTCTATTTTTTATTTAGTTTCATTAAAAAACAAATTATCCAATCTGAAAAATCATACCCCTCAGTATTTGCAGTTTTTTTATTCGTTGGTACTGCTTTGAGCGTAATTCTGCAATTTCATTTATTAGGCAACCAATATGTAACGGATAGGACTGCTTTGTTTTTTTATCCTCTGTTGGGGATGATGATGCCGATTGTGGCGGTATGGAGTTTTCAATTTAGAAAAAAATTAGGTGTGGCTGTTTCAATTATTTTCATTGTTTTTTCTCTCAACCATGTTAAAAGAAGTTACTCTTTCACAATGTATCGTGAATGGTGGTATGATGCGCATACATACGAGGTATTAGATTTTTTGAAATCGGAATATGATAAATCGGATAAAAAGCAACTGCTTCGTTTCAATATGACTTGGATGTTTAACCCTTCCTTCACCTATCATCGTGAAAAAGGGCAAATGACTTTTATTGCCCCGTTGCGATATGACAAACAGCCCGATACTACAAACGTCTATGATTTTTATTATTGCACGCGCGATGAATTGCCAGCTTTAGAAAAACAGTATGAAAAAATAAAAGAATGGGATTCAGGACAATGGATTTTAATGAGAAGGAAAGCCAATAACTCATCGTTTTTAAAGTAAGGTCTATCTTGTATTTCAGAATGTTTATCTATCATTTTTAGAATGGGATATAAGGAGTGAACATTTTTGTAGAAAAATAGCTTTTAATGGAATTGAAAAATAATTTTTTAAATCTCAAATATCCTATTAATAATGAGAAGTCACGAAATTGATTACAAAATTTACGGCGAAGAAATGCAATGTGTTGAAGTAGAACTTGACCCTGATGAAACGGCGATTGCTGAATCGGGTAGTTTTATGATGATGGATGAAGACATTGAAATGGCGACCATATTCGGTGATGGTGCTGGAGAAGAGAAAGGTTTTATGGGCAAAATCTTTTCCGCAGGTAAACGCTTGTTGACAGGTGAAAGCCTTTTTATGACAGCTTTTACAAATATTGGTGTCAGCAAGCAAAGGGTTACTTTCGCAGCACCTTATCCTGGGAAAATTATTCCTTTGGATTTGAGCCTGTTGGGCGGTAAAATTATTGCACAAAAAGATTCATTTCTTTGTGCTGCTAAAGGTGTAACAGTAGGTATTGAATTTCAACGCAAACTTGGGACGGGTTTATTCGGCGGAGAAGGTTTTATTATGCAGAAATTGGAAGGCGATGGTTTTTGCTTTGTCCATTCAGGTGGCTATGTTGTAGAAAAAGAATTGAAGGTAGGTGAAATGTTTAGAGTGGATACGGGTTGCATCGTAGCATTTACAAAAGATGTTCATTACGATATTGAATTCGTTCGAGGCGTTCGCAACGTTATTTTTGGTGGCGAAGGTTTATTCTATGCGACACTGAGGGGTCCTGGAAAAGTATGGATTCAGTCTATTCCGATTAGCCGATTAGCCAGCCGTATTTTAAGTTATGGCACTATGCAAAGTGGAAAAGAATCAGGCAGTATTCTTGGACCATTGGGTAAGATTATAGGAGGCGAATAATTTTTTAAAAGATAGAATGAAAGCCTATCTGTTTTGAAAACGGATAGGCTTTTTGAAATTTTATCACAATATTGGTAAACTTTGCTAAACAGTCCAATTATCAAGCGACAAACCTATAATATTTTCATAATCTTTTATATTATTTGTCACAAGCGTTAGGTCATTTTCCATAGCCATACCTGCAATTAAAATATCATAATTTCCACTATGTCGTCCTTGATTCCATAGTTCGGCAAAAATATTCGCTGAGATTTCGGCAGAAGATTCAGTTGTATCTAAAATTTTATGTTGAGTGATAAAAGCACGGAAGTTTTCAATTTGGCGAATAGCATTTTTGGCTTTTAAACCTCCTAATATTTCAACAATGGATATTCGACTGATGAAAATATACTCATGTGTTGCCATGTATAAATTATATCGAGTAACAACTTGAGGGTGTTGCTTGAAATAATAAGAAAGGGTATCGGTATCTAAAAGGGCTTCTTTCACAATTAGTCGGTTAATTCTGTTAATCGGTTATGGATTAACATATTGTTTTTTTTTCTATTGGTCTGAATGTCGTTTAATAGGCTATCCCAATCAAAATTATCTTCTGTAGCTATGGATTCTGAAGTAGGTAAATGGGATTGTGTCGGTTGGATAGTAACAATATTTTCTTTAAAAGAATGTATTATGGCATGAAGGGTTTTTAAATAAACTAACGGTACTTGGTTTATTTCAAGAATAATTTGCTCAATTAGAGCATTTTTAGCAATATTTTTATGCGTTTTTGCCATTTTTTAGATTTTTGATGTCGAAAAACAACTTCGTAGTCAAAGTTAAACCGTTTTATTAAAAAATCCAACCTTATTTTGACTTTTGTTTTAATTGACTAAAAGCACTTTAACTTGTATTTTATCTTTATAAAATGTCTTTTGCTTAACCGCTATAGCAACTTGCGGATATCAATGCGTCCGAATATCTATATGCCGATGTTTTTTACTATCATAAATATCGGCAATAGTAATCATAATACCGGTCTCCTCTACATCACCGAATAAATCATTCACTGCCGTCCCGAAAGTCCGCATACTTGCACTAAGATTCATATAAGAATTTATCAAAGGTGGAATATTCTCTCCTATTTGCCTCACTTTTTGATTCAGCACCCGATAGCCTTCTTTGTAATCCAAGCCTTTAAAATTCTCTTGAATGTCTGCAATATCATATTGATAATGCAAAGGATTAATGGGCACTACCAATTTATCAGGGTCAGGAAAATAATAATGGATAAATGCCATCAGCCAATCCCGCGCCTCTATATTGTAAGAAGGATACATTGTTACTTTTCCAAAAAAATATTTTATATCAGGATGCATAACGATGAGCGCACCCAAGCCATCCCAAAGATTATCCAAAGAGAACAAACCTTTCCGATTACTCACAGAAGGCTGATATGCAGGCTGTACCCAAGAGCGACCTAATTCAATGGTATGCGGAATATAGTCTTCTATAAATTTTTCACTAAAATCAAAAAGATGTGCAGTTGAAAGATTGAGCGAACCATCCGCAAGGAAAGCATCTCTGCAAAGAATATATCTGTAGCCGCCTATGATTTCTTTATCTTCATCATTCCAAACAATCAACTGCTGATAGGGTACTTCGCACGTGTCGTTGTCATCAATGTCAATATCATCGCCTGTGCCACCGCCTGCACTCCTAAAGCTGACCTCCCTCAACCGTCCGATTTCAAGCATAACATGAGGTGCATTGTGATGATTCACAATGTAAATTTTATTTTCTCCGTAATTCGTTTTACGGATGAATCGCTCTTGAGTCAATTCAGATTCGATTAAGTCTCTGCTAATAGGTGCTATGATTGGCTTCATTATTTAAACTTTGCAAAATTATCTTTTTCTAAGCGATATACATGTTCTTTTAATTTTTGCGCCCACTCAGTTTGGTTGAGGTCTTTTGTAAAATGATTAGGGAAAATTGGTTCGCCAAAAATAACCTCAATTGTTTGATTTTTTTGATTGTACATTTCATCTGCCAAGTAAAGCATTTCTATGTTGCCTTTGATACCAAGACGTTTTCGCCAGTTAGCTAAATTGTAAAAAAAATTAGAATTTTGTCCACCAATATACGCCGGTATAATTGGCTTGTTATAACTTATTGCTTTATTGATAAAACTTTTCTGCCATTCCAAATCCCTTATAATTCCATTTTGCCGCCTCGAAACCAAACCAGCAGGAAAGAACAAAACGCAATTATCAGAAGCAAATACTTCATCCATTAGGCGAAGATTTTCTTTAGCATTCTTACCATGTTTGTTGACACCCACGAAAAGCTCTCCAAAGTTTTGTAAATTTAACAAAATATCGTTGACGAAAAAACGAATATCTTCACGCCGCTCGCCAACAGCTTTCATCAAGCCGATACCGTCCAAACCACCAAGCGGATGATTAGCAGCGATAATGCAACCTCCTGTAAGCGGAATGTTTTCAAGTGCTTTAACATTAATACGAGCACCCATCTCCTTGAAAACAGCTTCTACAAATTCGTGGTTTTTTAAATGCCCATTGGTTCTGATAAATGCATTTATTTCATCTTCATGAATAATACGCTTCAAATAATTTAAAATAAAGTTTGGCAATAGCTTAGCCATCGTCGCATTTTTACTGGCGATAACTTTTTCGACATCTATAAAAGGCTCATTTGCTTCCTGCATATTTTCAGTTTATCAAAATCTAATTTTATTAAAAAGCAAAGATAAAATTTTGAATTGTTGTTTATCAATTTTATCTAATCATTGAATTTAAATAATCATTAAATTTTCTAATTCCTTTTCTATAAAAAGATACCCCTCAGTAAATGAATACTGAGGGGTATCTTTTCCATAAGTACTTCCTTATTTTCCACCACCACCGTTAGCACCTTTCTCTTTTTCTTTAGCTCGCTTTATGCGTTGCATTGGATTTTCTCCTCCGCCAAATGGATTATTGTTGCCGCGTTTGAAAAGTTCAAAACGGCTCATTTGAGGCTTAGGTGGGAAGAAATTATTATTCATATCCACGTCTGCCGTTTCAAGATAAGGGTCTAAAACAACCTGTTTCAATTCTTTAGTTGTCTTGAAAACTTTAGTCGCTTTGTGAATGCCTGTTCTCCAAATCTCAGCAGGTATTTTATGATAATCTTTCGTTCCGTCAGTATATTGCAATTCAACAACAATTGGTGAAGGCAACTCTCCTTTCATATCAAAAGTGATTTCATAAAAATTAAAACCACTTTCTAATAAAGCTTTCTCTTCTTTACCTAAAGTAGCAGCATATTTTTGATATTCTTCTTTATCGAGTACTGTTACTTGAAATTGATCATCGTCGCTATAATAATCACGGAGGTTGAGGTCTTTTTCATCTTGCGTTTGCTTGATTTCTTTCTCGTTTCTAATGCTTGTGATACCACGCGGTTTGGCTTTGCTTTCATCTTTTTTTGCAATAAATTCTACATCCGGATTTTTACTATCAACCCTGAATGATTTTACTTTATCAATCCCAATATCTACATTATCAGTTGTATAAAACCAACCCCGCCAAAACCAATCGAGGTCAACACCTGACGCATCTTCCATTGTGCGGAAAAAATCGGCTGGCATTGGATGCTTAAACATCCAACGATTAGAGTAGGTTTTGAAAGAGTAGTCAAATAATTCACGACCAATAACCGTTTCGCGTAAGATATTCAAAGCGGCTGTTGGTTTTGCGTAAGCATTATTTCCAAGTTGTTTAACTGATTCTGAATTGGTCATGATAGGCTCTAACTTAGAGAAGTCACTTTTCATATATTCCACAATTTCAGAAGCCGGTCCTCTGCGAGATGTATAATCTCTCTCCCATTGCTGTTCTGCTAAATATTGCAAAAATGAATTTAAGCCTTCATCCATCCAAGTCCATTGACGCTCATCCGAGTTGACAATCATGGGAAAATAATTGTGACCCACCTCATGGATGATGACTGAAATCATCCCGTATTTCGTCCGCTCACTATATGTTCCGTCTTTTTCTGGACGCCCACCATTGAAGCAAATCATTGGATATTCCATACCAATCCGATCGGTATGAACAGAAATTGCTACTGGATATGGATAAGGAAAAGTATGATGTGAATACCATTTTAAAGTATGAGCGACCGCTTTTGTAGAGTACTTTTCCCAAAGCGGATTGCCTTCTTTTGGATAATATGACATCGCTAAAGGTGCAGTACCGTTGTCTTGCTTGACTGCCATAGCATCCCAAATAAATTTCCTTGAAGAGCAAAAAGCAAAATCGCGTACATTATCAGCCTTGAAAATCCATGTCTTTTTAGCTGTTGCTTTAGCTTTTTCAGCCTCCCGCGCTTCGGCTTCTGTTACAATTACGACTGGATTATCGAAGGTCGTTTTAGCTTTATTAAAACGCTCGATTTGTGCTGCCGTTAAAACTTGTGTAGGATTTTGTAAAGTACCTGTAGCTCCCACTATATGATCGGCTGGTACAGTTAAGGCTACTTCATAATTTCCAAAAACTAAAGTGAATTCCCCCGTTCCCAAAAACTGTTTGTGTTGCCAACCCGTGACGTCGCTATATACACACATGCGCGGATTTTGCTGTGCGATGCAATACAAGTAATTATTTTCTTCGGGAAAATACTCCCAACCTGAGCGAGCATTAGTCTTCAAACGATCAACAATGTTGAACATCCATTTCACTTTGAAGACAAACTTCTCACCTTTTCTGAGAGGCTTAGGCATATCTACCCTCATCATCGTTTCTACAATAGTATAAGGCAATGCTTTATCAGTTGCATCTTTTACCCAATCTACTTTAAAACCATAATCCGTTTGAGGATCAAGGACAGCCAATTGTCCTGCTGTCATTTTCTCATCTATTCGATTCTGATTTACTTTTGAAGAAATTCCACCTTTCTCAAAATTGTTTTGATCGAGTTGAAGCCAAAGATAAGTTAAAGCATCGGGCGAGTTATTCGTGTATGTAATAGTCTCTTCTCCAAAAATTTGTTGCTTCTCATCATTGAGTTCCAACTTCATTTTGTAGTCTGCCTGCTGTTGCCAATACTCATGTCCGGGTGCGCCTGAACCTGTGCGGTAGTTATTGGGTGTTGGAAGAATTTCTTCCAATTGACGAAATTTATCGTCGAATGGTTTTGCTTTATCTTGACCCCTCAGTATTGGAAGGGTAATTATGATAAATGCAAGAGCCATTAATACCCCTTGGATATTTTTTTTCATTTAAAAAAATTTGATTGGTTTGGTAATATATTTTACAATTAAAAAGTTTGTAAAAATAGATAGAATTTCAGCCAAGAGGTTGCTTTTTGTCTAATAAATTAACTGTTAAGCAATAAACTAAAGAAGTTGTTCCACGTGGAACAACTTCTTTAGTTTATTAAATATTATTCCTGAAATTCTTTTCAATAGTTTTCAAGAAGCCAATTCTTAAAACTCTCAAAATCTATACCCCTCAGTATAGACGACTTTTCTTTATCAGCTAAAGAAGCTAATCTATCTGGAATGTCAATTTTTTTATTTAAAACACTTTCGACATCATCTAAAAATTTAGCTGGATGGGCTGTTTCTAAAACGACTCCTATGGCATCATTTGTTTTTTGATATTCTTTCAAAGCTAAATAACCGACTGCTCCATGGGGGTCAAGTATGTAATTATATTTATTAAATACTTCTAACATAGTAGCCTTCGTAGCTGTATCATCGAATGAATAACCCTTAATATCAGCTGCCATATTGTTCCACGTGGAACCAAATATGTCTAACATCCGAGCAAAATTAGAAGGATTACCAACGTCCATAGCATTAGATAGAGTCCTTACTGAGGGGTGTGGTTTGAAATCTCCTGTATTTAAATACTTAGGAACAGACGCATTAAGGTTGGTTGCAGCAATGAATTGATGAATGGGTAAGCCCATTTTTTTAGCAAAAAGCCCTGCTGTTAAATTGCCAAAATTGCCGGAAGGTATTGAGAAAACCAAAGGTTTGCCCTTCGTATCTACTTGTTTATAAGCTTCAAAATAATAAAAACTCTGTGGTATAAGGCGAGCTATATTAATAGAATTAGCAGAACTCAAGCGTATTTTTGATATTAATTCTGAATCCAAAAATACTTTTTTGACTAAAGTTTGGCAATCATCGAAAGTTCCTTGAACTTCTAATGCTGTTATATTTTCACCTAAAGTCGTTAATTGTTTTTCTTGAAGCATACTGACTTTACCACTTGGATATAAAATAACTACTTTAATGCCCAATGCTTTATAAAAACCAGCAGCTACTGCCCCGCCTGTATCTCCCGAAGTAGCTACTAAAATGACCAACTCTTTATCATCTTTTTTATTAAAATATGACATCAATTGCGCCATAAATCGTGCTCCAAAATCTTTAAATGCCAACGACGGACCATGAAAAAGCTCTAAAATATGAGTATCATCATCCAAACGAACAACAGGTGCAGGGAAATCAATAGATTTTTCAATGATTTTTTTCAAGTCATTATCTGATATGATTTCACTTCCCAATGAAGATCCACCAGATAGTAAATGGCGCGACACTTCAAACGCAATGTTTTGAAAGGAATAATTCTTAAGGTTTTTGATAAAGTCAGCAGGTAATTGAGGTATAAATTCAGGCATAAACAAGCCATTATCCTCAGGTAATCCTTTGAAAATAGCTTCTTTCAAGGACACGAATTTGCTTGGATTTTTTGTACTATAAAGTCTCATAATAAATTGGTTTATTAAATAATTGTTCCACGTGGAACTTTTTATTAAGCGAGTTTCTATTTCGCAATTGAAAAAGACTCCAAATTTAGAAACTGGAGTTTCCTGTTGCTAAAAACCTCGCAAGATTGATTAAATCTGCGAGGTTTTAATAAGTTTTTTATAATAATCAACATAAAGTAGTGCCATTTAAATTGATAGGTGAAATATACAATTCACATTCGATTTTATGCTTTTCGTATATTTTCTGCATGGCTTCACCTGCTTTTTCTGCAATAATACTATTTTGGCTTAATGCAAAAATAGAAGGACCTGATCCTGAAATGCTACAACCCAATACCCCCTCAGTCAAAGCAGCATTTTTTACATCATAAAAGTAAGGGATTAATTGAGCACGTTGAGGTTCAATAACCACATCTTGGAGTGAACGTTTTATTAATTCAAAATCAGAATTAAACATACCGATAACGAATGCACCAAGATTAGCGGATTGTTTGACCATATTTTTCAAAGGTACATTTTCATTCAACATTGCCCGAGCCTCTTTAGTCAGAATTTCAACTTTTGGATAAATTACGGTTGCATACAAGCCACGGGGTGTGAAAATACGATGAATATCAAGCGTTTCACTATCACGAACGAGCGTCATGCCACCTAAAAGGGAAGGCGCAACATTGTCTGCATGTATAGCTCCACTGGCAATACTTTCTCCTAAAACGGCAAATTTTAATAAATCTCGCTTTTCAAGAGGGCGTTTAAGCAATTCATTGATGGCAACAACGGCACCTGCAGCACTTGCAGCACTTGAGCCTAAGCCACTACCAAAAGGCATTTTTTTATGAATTTCCATTTCAATACCGCGCTCAGATTCACCTAAAAACTCTAATAATTTAAGCGCAGCATAACCAGCAGTATTGCGTTCCGCTTCATATGGTAATTTACCACCTGTTATTTTAGTTATTTTTAAACCAGGAGTATCAGAAAACTTAACGATGATTTCATCACCTGGCTTATCTAACGCAAAACCTAAGACATCAAAGCCGCAAGCCACATTAGCTACACTTGCAGGCGCAAATACTTTGATTCCAGTACGATATTGAGTTGAAGTTACAATAGTTGGATTTGTCATCTCCATTTTTAGAAAAATTAATAAGAGAAATAGCGTTAAACTACCCCTCAGTATTTTAATAAAAAAAAGTTCCACGTGGAACAATTAGTTTGATAAAAAAAGAATTGGAATGATTTATTAAATCATTCCAATTTTGAGCCACAAAGTTACAATAAAAAATTCTGCATTATAGAAAATAATTAAGCTATCTGATTAATGCCACATCACCTTTGAACTGAAAAAGTGTACCGCCCGGGCTTCTTACTTTAATTGAATAAATATAAACATCTGACATCATTTCTTCCCCATTACGTTTGCCGTCCCAACCTTTTAAACCATTTTCATTTGAATAAATTTGTTTACCAAATCGATCAAAAATGATAAAAATCTCAATTTTGTAAATGTCTTCGCTACTACTTTTGCTTACAATGGTGAAATAATCGTTGACATTATCGCCATTAGGTGTGAAGGCGTTGGGCAATTCAATTTTGGGCAATCCTAAAATTTTAATAGAATCTTCACTTTCACAAACGTCTGTTTTGACTATTATTTTATAAACATTAGTTCCACCTTTCACTGCTAAAGTAAAATTGGATTGAGTTTGTCCAATATTTTTACCGTTTTCAAACCATGTATAAATGCTACCAACTGGATTAACACTTATAGGCAGCATTTCCCCTTCTTGAATTTCTCCGGTTTTACCTATTTCAATTTTTAATTTTGGTTTTGAACTGACTGTCAAATTAGTAATGATAATGCTATCACAGCCACCAGCTAAATTAAATGTATCTCTATAAATACCCGCTGACGAAACCAATCTACCTTTTGGTAACTTATAATTTTGACCTTCACATATTTTTAAACTTACATTATTATTCAAACCACCAGTAGTTGACAAGTTTACCTCTAATATTTGAAAGCACCCCTCAGTATTGCGCGTCGTATCTTTATATAAACCGGCTGTTGTCACTATTTTACCGCTTGGAAGGCGATAAGTTTGTCCATTGCAAACGGAGGCATTCATAGAACTTGTAGGAATCGGGTTAAATGACAATTTTGTCGTAATAATGCTATCACAACCTAATCTTGTTTTAAGGGTATCTCTATACGTATTTGCTAAAGATGCAATTTTGCCACTTGGCAAAATGTATGTTTGACCTGCACAAAGGCTAATCTCCTTTAAAACAGCAACATGAGGTGAGATTGTTAAATTAAAATTTTTCGAAAAAGAAAAACAACGGTTAATATTCGCTTTCAAATCATAAATACCATTGACGGGGTTAGGAAAATGAGCAATACGATTAGAATCTACTTGAACTAAAGGAGTTGACCATTGGTAGCTCATTGCTGGAAAGTTAGCAGTAAGAGTCAACGTGTCGTTGACGCAAGGCTTAAAAACAGTAATGGATTGGTCGAGTCTAAATGGATCGCAGATGATGCCTGGCGTAAAGCTGGTACATTTTTCAAAATCTTCTTGCCAAACCAATATGTTTCTATTGTCATAAACTTTTATCCAATCTACTGCTCCACCGCCTTTCAATGAGATATTAATTATATCGAGATTACAAATATTATGTTTATGTGTAATTCGATAAATCTCATTGCCATCTAAACTTAAGCTCACAGTATCATTGATAAAATTGAATTTCACAACTCGCCATAGGCTCAAGTCTGCAACTAAAAATGGCTGATTTTTACTAATTATACTGTCTGCAATTTGAATATTTGTAGAAGTCAATCCTGCAAGGATGCCAGAAAAATTAACACTTGTCTTACGCCCATTGCTAAAAAAACCGATGTTAGATTCATAATCCGATATTCCACCCAAATCGGAGCTATTTTTAAATCTAACTTCATAACTGAAATCACGCGATATGCATATAGTATCCTTATATAAAAAATTTGAAAAATAAATAGTCTGATTACTGAGGGGGGGAGCAATGCGAAGATGTCCATCTTTGACAAAGTCACAAACTTGTTCATTGGGCTCAATACCGCCATTTGAATAAGAGACGTAACCACGCCAAACGTTACTATTTTGAGAAAAAACAGGAAATGTAAAAAATATAATTACAAAACCACAGATTGTTAAAAGTTTGGTCATTTTGAAATGATTTGCTCATGATGTATAATTATGTGATTAAATACAAAATTAATGGTATTTTTTTAATTGTATATGAAAATATTACATAGTTATAAAATTTTAAATAATTTTTTTTATATTTATCCCTGAATGAACGAGTATTTAAAACTATTACGTGCCACTTATTTGATTTGTTAAACTTTTTTTAGAAAAAATTGATGCTTGGTATGAATTCAATGCCAAAAACAGT
>JAYUUR010000229.1:0-4703 GCA_043754475.1 Saprospiraceae bacterium
TGAATATGGATTTTGCAACGAAAGTAGATGGCACGCGCGAGCTATGGTATTTTTCACCTGAATCCTCAGCTAAAGGAAGCGGCATCAAATACGAAGGTATTTGGACGAGCTATGCAAAAGACAAAACCAAACCTGTTGTTTGGGCAGCCGACTTTTTCCAATTTGCGAATACTATTTTGAAAGATTTTTCAATCGGAGAGCGTGAGGTCGAAATCAGTAAAGAATACCGCCATTTGGGCTGGGATAATTTTTGGGAAAATGACGAATGGTGGGTGGATGCAAAAGATAAGGAGAAAATGTGATTATTGAGATATTGGGATATTGAGATATTGGGATAATATCATAATATCCCAATATCATAATACCCCAATATCATAATATCTCATTCATAAAAATAAAATGTTTTAAAAATCGGCATCAGTCGTACATATTAAATGATTTTTACTTAATTTTGAAAAAAAACAAAAATCATGGGCGTCACCATTCACTACAAAGGAAAACTGAAATCGCCGAGCTTGATAGAGCCTTTGATGCAAGAGGTTGCGGATATTTGCCAATCTAAAAATTGGAAATATAATCTTTTCAATGGTAAAAAGGATTTTGATGACCTTTTGATGTCGCCGGAAGAAAGAGATGAATGGGAAAATGCGGATCCTGAAGAACAAGCCATCAAGGCATCGCTTGATACGGATATTGATTTGCGGGGCATATCTTTTCATCCACATCCTGAGTCAGAAAGTGTCATTTTGACCTTTAATACTGAGGGGGAGTTGAAGTCGCTGATTGCCATGCTTTTGTTGCCTGAATATACGGATATGCACGGGCTTTTATTCACCAAAACGCAATTTGCAGGCATCGAAACGCACGTTGAGATTATTCATTTATTGATTTATTTAAAGAAAAAATATTTCAAAAAACTGAAAATCATAGACGAAGGTGGGTATTATCCTAAGAAAAATATAGAGACGTTGACCGAAAGGCTGGGGGTAATCAATTTTGCTATTTCAACGATTCAAGACATTTTCGACAATACAGAATTTAAGGGTTCGCCCGATGATATGATTGAACAAGTGCAAGAAGCCCTTTCAAGATCTATCAAAGGAGCAGAAGTGAAAATCATTAAACTTGAAGATTTTGATAGTACCAATGATGAAGATATTAAACAAAAAGACTTGATGGACGATGATGTTTTTTGAGCGTGTTTTATTTTTAATATTTTGTATTTAATTGATTATCAATCTTTTATGATAATATAGAATTAAAAAACGGCTGCTTGAATTTTTCCAAACAGCCGTTTTAGGTTTATTTTACTTCAATTATCATTGCGAATTATCGAAGCCACTGAGGGGCTATTCCTCTACGTTTTCAATACCCTCTTCATCAATACCCTCGTTTTCAGTATTATTTTCAACACCATTTCCTGTACCATCTTCAGCAGTGATGCCTATTTCGATATGAGCCTCTGCTTCTACTTCATCTTGAGTTGTGGCATCGCGGATAAGTGCTACGTCAGCTATTTCTTCACCATCATCAAGGCGAATCACACGCACACCTTGCGTGGCGCGACCCATGATGCGAATATCAGCAGCAGACATACGGATAGTGATACCGTCTTTTGTGGTAATCATCAAATCATCGATGTCGCTGACACTCTTAATGGCAACAACTTTACCTGTTTTATCAGTGACATTCATTGTCCTTACACCACGACCGCCACGATTAACGAGGCGATATTCATCCACATCAGAGCGTTTGCCGTAACCATTTTCAGAGATAATAAGCACTGATACTGAGGGGTCTTCTTTTTCAACGCAAATCATGCCCACCACTTGGTCAACACCATCTTCGTCAATTTCGATACCTGCCACACCTTCAGTAGCCCGTCCCATAGCTCGCACACGGCTTTCGTCGAAGCGGATAGTCCTACCGTTGCGATTAGCGAGGAGTATTTGATTGTTACCGTTTGTTAATTTGGCTTCAATCAATTGATCATTTTCCCGAATTTCGATAGCTATGATACCGCCGTTTCTTGGGCGAGAGAAGGCATCAACCGCAGTCTTTTTGATGACGCCATTTTTCGTACAGAAAATAATATAGTTGGATTTCAAAAATTCTTCATCGCCCAAATCCTTAATTTTGATGTAAGCGCGGACTTTATCATCGCTTGGCATCGAGAGGATATTGGTCATGACACGACCTGACGACGTCTTTGTTCCTTCTGGAATTTCATACGCTCTGAGCCAGTAACATTTACCTCTTTCAGTAAAAAACAAGAGATAATCATGCGAATTGGCAATAAACATGTGTTCTACAAAGTCTTCATTGCGTGTTTTTGAACCGCGCGAACCCCGTCCACCTCTGTTTTGAGCTTTAAATTCACTAACGGCTGTGCGTTTGATATAGCCTAAGTGAGAAATTGTCACCACCATTTCCTCAGCAGCAATCAAATCTTCCATCGAAATATCACCATCGGCGTGGATGATTTCAGTGCGGCGTTCATCGCCAAAACGATCGCTGATTTCAGTCAATTCCGTTTTGATAATACCGCGTTGAAGTTCTTCGCTTTCAAGAATAGAGTTGAGGTAATTGATGTGTTTTTTCAATTCCTCATATTCATTTTGAATTTTATCTCTTTCAAGACCTGTCAAGCGTTGCAAACGCATTTCCAAAATGGCTTTGGCTTGAACATCGGTTAGGTTGTAAGTTTTTGAAAGGCTTCCCCCCTCAGTGAATACACCAATTGTTTGAGCTGTATTATCTTTAAGAACATAGGTTGAAGAAGTCAAAGCCGCTTGCGCTTCATCAGGCGTTTTCGACGCTCTAATTTGGCTGATAATACGGTCCATATCATCGAGAGCAACGAGTAAACCTTCGAGGATATGCGCCCTATCTTCCGCTTTTTTGAGTTCAAATTTAGTGCGGCGAATGATGACTTCAATGCGAAATTTGATGAATTCTTCAAGGATTTCTTTCAAATTCAAGGTCATCGGGCGTCCTTTTACCAATACGACATTGTTTATGCCATATGATGATTGCAGCGGCGTGAGTTTGTACAGTTGATTCAACACCACATTCGCAGTAGCATCCCTTTTCAATTCTATGACTAATCGAACACCTTCTTTATTGGTTTCATTCCGCACTTCGGAAATGCCTTCAATCCTTTTATCAACTGCTAATTCTTCAATTTTAAGATGTAAAACAGCAGGATTTATTTGATATGGCATTTCAGTGATGATAATTATATCTCTATTGCCATGATTTTGAATTTCAGCTTTACCGCGTACAACAACCCGTCCACGACCAGTTTCATACCCTTCTTTTACACCCGAAGTCCCATAAATAGTACCGCCCGTTGGAAAATCAGGTGCTTTAATAAACTCCATCAATCCGGCTACCGTAATCTCAGGATTATCCACCATAGCGATAGTGCCTGCAATGACTTCGCGAAGATTATGCGGTAACATTTTAGTAGCCATACCGACAGCGATACCTTCTGCACCATTGACCAATAAATTGGGGAATTTGGCAGGTAAAACGGTTGGTTCTTCTAAAGTATCATCATAATTGAGGTGAAAATCAACAGTATCTTTATCAATATCGCTCAATAATTCGTCGCTCAAACGGCGCAATCGGGCTTCGGTATATCTCATAGCCGCTGCACTATCACCCTCAATGGAGCCAAAGTTGCCTTGCCCATCAATGAGTGGATAACGCAGCGACCACTCCTGAGCCATACGCACGAGCGTGTCATATACGGATGCATCACCGTGCGGGTGATACTTACCGAGAACGTCACCGACGATACGCGCGGATTTTTTATGTGCTTTGTTATAATTCATGCCCATTTCGTTCATACCAAACAACACACGGCGGTGAACGGGCTTCAAACCATCTCGAACATCGGGTAATGCACGAGAAACTATGACTGACATCGAGTAATCAATGTAAGCCGCTTTCATGTGGTCTTCAATGTTGACCTGTACTATCCTTGAATCTGCCATTTACTTTTGTTTTTGTTAAAAAACGCTATTCTTTTTACTTAAAAAAGCTGACAAAGATACTGAAATAGTGATAAAATCGGGCATTTGTGGATAACTTTTTAGTAAATGCTGACTATTGATTTTATTGGGCAAAAATCACTGCTTTAGAATAGAAACTAATATAAATTAATTGAATTAATAGCTGGTTGGAAGTGATTTTTTAAAATTAAGTTGACTATTTATTGCTTTGTTTTTGATTCACATACTGAGGGGTGTTGGTATTAAAAATAAAAAATTAATGCATTGATTATGAATAGATTTTAGTGAAAAATAAAACTTAATGTTTGAAATGTACTGAGTCACAAATTGATAAATTTGCAAGAGTAAATCAGCGAATTGAGCATTTTTTTTGTCAACAGTAAAAGACAATAGTGAATGCGGACATTTTTTTTGAAAGCTGGTTTTAAGAAAGTGAAAAGCTAAGAAGAAAAAGAGTATTTATTATTGATACTATGAGAAAACTTTTTTTGTTAAATAAGTTTCATTTTTAATTTTTTATTGATTCACATTTTAAAAACAAATCTTACAAGAAGATGAAAAATTCCATCAACAATCTCAGAGGTTTATTAACCGAAACAGAAAAGCTTTCTACCACTCAACTTTGCCAATTAAAAGGCGGTGGTGAGGACTTGCGTAGAAATACGCTTGTTTCAACGACTACAA
>JAYUUR010000230.1:0-4659 GCA_043754475.1 Saprospiraceae bacterium
CACATCGTTTTTGTCATTCAGCAGGAATCTCTATTGTGCATTCGTAAAGTTAAAAAGAGATTCCTGCTGAATGACAAAAGGTAAAAATACACAAATTACTGAGGGGGTCTGTAACTTTTAAAAATACCAATCGTCGTGTTAATAGTGATGAATTTTGAACAACTGACATACAGCATCAAAGATAAACTCTTTCGGTTTTCTTTACGCATTACCGGCAATCAAATGGAGGCTGAAGATGTGGTGCAAGAGGTTTTTATAAAGGTTTGGGATAAACGAACTCAGATGGATGAGGTTCAAAATCCCGAAGCCTATTGTATGACGTTGACCAAAAACCTTTCGCTTGATAAAATACGCTCTAAGCATCGGCAAACCATAGAAATCAGCGAAGCCGTTTACATAACTGATTCAAAATCAACACCTTATCAATCTTCTGAAAAGTCAGATACGATTGGCAGAATCAAACAACTGATAAACGAATTGCCTGAAAAACAAAAAATGGTGATGCACCTTCGCGATATTGAAGGTATGACTTACGATGAAATAGCGCAACAATTGGAGATACCATTGCCTCAAGTAAAAGTGTATTTGCATCGCGCCAGAAGTTTTGTTAAAGAGAAAATTATGGCAGCGGAAAACTATAGAATGAGTGATTAATTAGGAGTTGAGAATTAGGAATGAGGAATGAGAAATTAGGTAATTAATCGTTTTCCCCCTAACCCCCAAGGGGGAACTGCTCGGAAGTATTTAACTTTTAGTTCATATTTTTCAATACTTCCTCAGCGATTCCCCCTCCGGGGGTTAGGGGGAAAACGAAAATCAAAGTACTCAATTTTCAAACATAATAGATTATTTATTAGAATTAAAATAACTAAAAACATTGAACTAATAACTGAATAGTTTCAAAATAATTGAAATAATTTTTAAAATAACTAAATAATTTCAATTAATAACTAAAAACGTTTATTCAATAACTAAAAACGTTTAATGGATAATAATTAACGAATAACGATAAAAGATGAATATTGAAGCAATAAAAATATTAATAGATAAATATTTTGAGGGTGAAACGAGCCTTCAAGAAGAAGTTCAATTGGCGGAATATTTCAACGGCGAAGACGTAGTGGCTGAATTGAAACAGTATCAACCACTCTTTCAATTTTTCAAAGCTGAAAAGAGCATTTTCTTGAATGAAAAAGCTAATGAAAAACTTAATAATATCGGGATTAGACAATTAAATGTGGTCAGCAATAACCGAAATTCGACATCCGAAATCCGAAATCATTGGTGGTGGAGAGCTGCCGCTGCTGTCTTCATTTTAGGCATTTCAAGTTATTTTATTACAAAACAATTTGAGAATCCGAATAGAAAATGTGTTGCCGATAATTGTCGCGTGAAGGTGTATGATGAAACGGACGACCCTCAAAAAGCATTTGAAGAAGTGCAAGCTGCCTTGAAACTGGTCTCAAAAAAGATGAAAAAAGGCACTGATGAAACCACAAAAGGCATGAAAAAAGTAAAACATGCCACTGATGACTTGGATAAAGTGATTCATTTGTCAATTGAAAATTGAAAATGCACCGGAGGTGCAAAATATCGGTAGAAAGAATTTTATTTAAATTTAATCAATAACATGAAAAAGACAACGATGAAAAAAATGATGCTGATATTGCTGTTCTGTACGGCACTGACACCCCTCAGTATATGGGCACAAACGGACGCTATTACGCAGTATTTCGACCAATATATGGATGATGAGAACTTTACCGTCGTCTATATCACGCCCAAGATGTTTCAGATGATTTCAAAACTTGATTTGAAAGACCCTGATGCAAAAGAAATTAAAGAAGTGTTGCAAGATTTGAAAGGCTTGCGTATTCTTCAAACAGAAAAGAATGCCATGCAATATTATAAAGAAGTGATTGGTAAATTCAAGCCCACCGAATATGAATTGCTCATGACTGTCCGCGACAAAGGCGAAAATGTCCGCTTTTGGACGAAAGAAAGCGGCGGCGTGATTAGTGAGTTGCTCATGCTCGTCGGCGGCGTCAAAGAGTTCGTCATGATTAGCTTTATTGGCAATATTAGCTTAGATAAAATATCCAAATTAGCCAACAAAATGAACGTTGATGGCATGGAACATTTGAAAGATTTGAAAAAACAATAACTATTTTTCACCTTAAACCTTAAATGAAATGAAAAAGATTGTATTCAGTTGCCTTGTTTTAATGATGACATTGGTCTCTGCATTTTCACAAACATCGAGCATTGATAGATTGGTGCATCAAGTAAAAAAGGCGAATCGCGGTTGCGAGAAAACGGATTTGAATATCCCCGGTTGGTTGATTCGGTTCGGTGCGAACTTCGTGGATGAGGATGATTTGGACGGCGTCGATATTAAATTACTTGGTAAAAAAATTAGCCACTTGCGGATTGTTTCCATTAATGGTAAAAAAAATGTGGAGGCTGCCGATTTTCAAACTTTCTTGACGGATATTAAACAAGAAGGCTTTGAAGATTTGATGACCGTGCGAAGCAATGGCGATGATATTCGCTTTATGGTGCGTGAGAAAAAGGATTTTATTCGCAATATCGTCTTGGTAGTGAATGAAAAATCTGAGGGCGGCGATTTTGTATTGCTCAGCCTCGAAGGTAAATTCACGATGGAAGATATTAACAAGATGATGAAAGACGTGACTTTGGATGTCAACAATAAAAATGGTAAAAAATCCAGCAAAGTGAAAACGGTGAGTAGTGAGGATTGATAGCATTAAAGGTTTCTCAAGGTTTTTTCAAAGGTTCAAAGGTTTAGTAAACAATCAATTTCATTACTTTTTTAAACGCTTTTTACGCTCTGCTTCCTCTTTTTTACGTTGAGCTTCACGTTTCAAATAAGCATCATGCCTTTTTTTCTCCTCACTTTTACGATCAGCTTCTTCTTCTTGCCGTTGAGCTTCGCGTTTGCGATAGGCTTCTAACTTGCTCAAAGGCTTTGGTTCTGGCTTTTTTTCAACCTTTGGCTCATCTTTTTTTATCTCTTTGACAGGTTCTGCTTTAGGCTTCTCTTCTACTTTTATAGCTTGCTTTTGTTCTACTTGTACAGCCCCCGCATTTGAAGCAATCGCAGCGGTGGCATTATGGTCGCCAGTTGTTGATGCAATAACTGAATCTTTAGTGCCATCAATTTTACTAGGCTTTAGCATTGAACTGTTTTCTTTAACGAAGGTAAGCCACTGTTCTTTACCCTTGAAATTCATTTCTAAAACCAGCGAATCCGAAGTCAATTTGGTAATCAAAACAATCTTTTCGACTGCTTTATCTCTAATTTTATCTTGAAGGAAAAGATAATTTTTCTTGATTTTATAAGTGCCTTCTTCATGGATATTGAGCGTCGAGTTGAAAATATACTGATCATCAGACTTAAATTCTATATTAACAAGATTCGCTACAATCGGTACGACATCATCGCACTCCACCAAATTATCGGCATTCCATTTTCCAACAATAGCTTTCTCTTTATCGCTTTTACAAGCAGATACAGATAAAAAAACAATAAAAAGTGCGGTTAGTCTCATAATTTTGTTACAATAAAAAAATCTTTTTTAATTGAATATTTAAAAAAAAAAGCCAGCAAAGATAGATAAAACTCTTGAATGCTAAAATGTGTTTTTTAAAGTTGAATGCTCAAAGTCTGCATTAATATGCTTATTTTTGCATTTCTTAATTGTAAAATAATGATGTTTTATAATTATTCAATTGTGTAAAAAATTGATTGCCAATATATTGAGAAGCGTTTATGGCTTTTTAAAAATATTCATTACAGTATAAAAATGGTTAAAATAGGAAATGTAGAATTGGGTGAATTTCCCTTGCTTTTAGCACCGATGGAAGATGTGAGTGACCCACCTTTCCGGGCGCTGTGCAAGGAATTTGGAGCTGACATGATGTACACGGAGTTCATCAGCAGCGATGGATTGGTGCATGATGCTGTGAAAAGTCTTAAAAAATTAGAGGTTTTTGATTACGAACGCCCTATCGGTATTCAATATTTCGGCGGTCAATTGGATTCAATGATAAAAGCGGCGCACATGGTTGAGGCAGCCAATCCCGATGTGATAGATATAAATTATGGTTGTCCTGTTGCTAAAGTTGCCTGTAAAATGGCAGGTGCTGGCTTATTACAAGACATTCCTAAAATGATAATGTTAACGGCTGCTGTTGTCAAATCCACAAGCAAACCAGTGACCGTCAAAACGCGTTTGGGTTGGGACGATAATACCATTAATATTGTAGATGTTGCTGAACGGTTGCAAGATGTCGGTATTCAAGCTCTTACCATTCACGGGCGTACGCGCAAGCAGATGTATAAAGGTGAAGCCAATTGGGATTGGATTGCAAAGGTGAAAGCCAATCCGCGTATGCACATCCCGATATTCGGCAATGGCGATGTTGATTCCCCTCAAAAAGCCCTTGAATATCGAAATCGTTACGGCATTGATGGCATCATGATTGGTCGGGCTGCCATCGGTTACCCTTGGATTTTCAGAGAAATCAAGCATTATTTCAAGACCGGTGAGACCATTGCCCCCCCCTCAGTATCGGAGCGTGTGGATGCCGTTCGGAAGCATTTGACCCGTTCGATTGAATGGAAAGGTGAGCGCG
>JAYUUR010000231.1:0-4654 GCA_043754475.1 Saprospiraceae bacterium
TTCTTTGATCTTTGTAGGAGAATAATGGATAAAATATTTCATAAATACCTCTTTTTGAATCATTTATATATTAATGATAAATACGTTCAGTAGCATAAACCCACACAGGAAGAGTTGATTGGTTCTAATAAGGTGCAGAGCAGCATAATATTTGTAGCAAATTTTATACGGATTCGTTCAAGTGCAGCGCACCGAAACCCAATAATATTTCGGTGCGCTGCACCTTATGAACTGTGTTTTAATGGTTGCTACTGCCAAAGGCATCCCTTGGGGAAAATATTTCGCGGCACTGCCGCTTGTTAAACTGAGACCTAATCAACCCCATGGATTGAACTGAAATAAATGCTTGAAAAATTGTATTTACAAGCATAACTGTAATGATTTTCTTCATGTTTTTTTAAAATTATAGTAAAAATGAGCTTAGATACTGAGGGGTATTGGTTTACAGGATTAGACGCTGATTTTATTTAAAAGTTAAAAAAACGTTTAAACATCCTTTTAAATAAAGCATTAATCTAAAAAAATGTGCCATTCGTAGTTGAGGTTCTACTTTTGTATATTAAAGTATAAAATCTAATATAATTTTCAATGAGACAATTCTTTAAGTTTATGTTCGCCTCTTGCTTAGGCGTTTTCTTAGCAATCATTGCTTTGTTTTTCTTTGGCGTGCTTTCCGTAGCGGGTTTGGCGAGTAGCGAAGATGAAAAAGTGAAAGACGTGAAAGCCAACAGCGTTTTGGAACTGAAATTAGAATCCATGATTCCGGAATTAACGGACAATCTTGAAAAGAGTCCTTTTCAAAGTGACAAAGTGATTGGCGTGCGAGATATGGTGACTTCAATTGCGCGGGCTGCACATGACGATAAAATTAAAGGCATCGTCATCAATACACAATATATAATGACCGGCTTCGCTACCATGACCGTGTTGAGAAATGCGATTGAAGAATTTAAAAAAAGCGGCAAATTCGTTTATGCTTACGGCGATTCTTATTCACAAGGCGCGTATTTCCTCGCTTCTACGGCGGATACCGTTATGCTCAATCCGAATGGGGATATAGATTTCAGAGGTTTTGCGGCTGAAATACCTTTCATGAAGGGCTTTTTTGATAAATTAGACATGAAATGGCAAATCTATTACGCAGGGCAATTTAAAAGTGCCACCGAGCCTTTCCGTTTGGATAAAATGAGCAATCAAAACCGTTTGCAACTGAGGGAATACCTCACAGGTATGTATGATGTCATGCTCGATGCTATTTCAAAATCAAGGAACATACCTGTTTCTGATCTTCAAAATATTGCCAATACCCTTGCTATTCGCAACGCACACGACGCAGTGCGTGTAAAACTCGCTGATACTGAGGGGTATTATGATGAAATGTTGACGATGTTGCGCCGTAAAATGGGACTAAAAGATAAAGAGAAAATTAACTCGATTAGTCTATCGGATTATGCCCAAAGTTATTCCAAACCAAGTGGCTCATCAAAGGATAAAATTGCGATAGTATATGCCGAAGGCGATATTACAGGCGGTGGCGATACAGAACAAGATGGTTCGATTCAAGGCGATAGATATGCTAAAATTATCCGCAAACTCCGTCAAGATGATAATGTGAAAGCGATTGTGTTGCGTATTAATTCGGGTGGAGGTTCTGCATTTGCTTCGGATGTGATATGGAGAGAGTTGGATTTGGCGCGTCATCAAGGCATAACGGTGGTCTCTTCGTTTGGAGATTATGCAGCATCGGGTGGCTATTATATTGCCATGGCATCTGACGCTATTTATGCACAACCGAATACATTGACGGGTTCGATAGGTGTTTTCGGTATGATTCCAAATTTGGAAAATACGCTTAAAAATAAATTAGGTATCACTTTCGATACGGTCAAAACGTCAAAATATGCGGCGATGAATGGTGTTCTCATTGCGTTTTCTGATGATGAAGGAAAAATCATTCAGCAAAGTATTGATAGCACGTATGAAAAATTTCTCTCCCGCGTAGCACAATGCCGCCATAAAACCCGCGATGAAGTACATGCTGTTGCACAAGGTCGAATTTGGCTCGGAACGAAAGGAAAGGAAATCGGCTTAGTCGATGAAATTGGTGGTTTGGAAGATGCCATCAAAGCCGCTGCTTCAAAGGCTCAGTTAAAAGACTACAAAACCGTTGAATACCCTAAATTTAAAAACCCTTTACAAAAATTCGTGGAGAATCTAACAGGCGATAAATCCACTGACGATATGACCCAATCGGCTATCAAGCGAGAACTCGGTGAATATTATCCTTACTACGAACAGTTTAAAAAAATACAGACCATGAAAGGACCTCAGATGCGGGTGCCGTTTATGATTAGTTTTAAGTAAATACTGAGGGGGTCTTCTTTTATAAAAGATTGATTTTCAATAAATTATAATATTTGAAAGGTTTTAGCCTCCGATTTTACAAAACCTGAATTTGAGTCCAGCGGACTCAAACGTTTGTAGCAATACCTAAATATCTAAAACATTTCAAGAGTCCGGAGGACTCACACGTTTGTAAATTTCAACAAACGTGTGAGTCCTTTGGACTCTTCATATGAAAAAAGTAACCTCCGAACATCTCTGCGCGAAGGTTACTTAATCAAAGCTCCAAAGGATTCAAGACTTAAACCTAAAATTTCTTTTGCAAATCACTAATCACCTAATCACATTTTAATATAAATTCATAGCAAAACCTACACCTAAGCCAAAGCTCTGGTTGCGCAATCTCGAACCAACTACAGGCAATTCATACACATCCGTGAAGCTTTTAGCAAATCGAGCATCTACAAAAATTTTCGCTCTATCACCAATTGGTAACTCAACACCAGCACCTATTACACCAGCTAATTCCGTCCGTTTGTAATTATTTGAATTCAGATTGATAGGCGAATCAGCCACTTTTATATCAATCAAAACCTTTGCACGCGTTTCAATATTACCACTGAGCGCATAACCCAAAGAAGGACCAGCCATAATATAAGCCTTGACACCCCCCTCAGTATTTCCGAGTTTATACTTCAATAAAACAGGAACATCTACATATTTAATGACTGAAACTGCACTGCCACCAACAGGCAAATTAATACCAAACAAAGTCAAGTCTCTGTTCGCATCTGAACGAAAGCCTTTTTCGTTGTAATTTAATTCGGGTTGAACATAAAAATTATAGCCTAAACCGACTTCATAAAATGCACCTGCCGACATACTCGACATATTTTTGAAATCCACAGTACCATTCAAATCTTTTGAGGTTACATTATTCCATGTAGCACCCACGCGAGCACCGGCTGCATTTTGAGCCATCATGGTAGAAAGAGTAGCGATAGAAAGGAAGCCGACTAAAAAAAGAATTTTTTTCATAACGTTTGTTATTTTTAAAATTGAGAAGAATGGTTTGTATCGAATTGATGATACAAAGAACGGCTGACCTTTTGTTAAGCGTAGTTATCGCTTGGTTAGTGTTTTATTAAAATGATTTGACTTATGTTAAAACTTTAATAAAATGCCTATTAAATGCTAAAAAGCGTTAACGATATGTTTCGTTAACGCTTTTAGAAATAATGTGAATAATGATTAATACAATCGCTCCGCGATTGTATATGAATAACCCCTGATGCAATCAGGGGACAATACTATAGAGAATGGACATAACTGCGAAGCAGTTGAATGTAAAATATAGACAATAAATGACTTTTTTACATTCAACTGCTTCGCAGTTAGGGCAACACACTCACTTTAACCCTCCGATTTCATCGAAGGTTATTCATATTCAATCGCTCTGCGATTATTTCAACCCATTATTTGCGTACCTATTTAGAAATATTCAAACCTTTATTGCTCATCATAATTAATTTTGAATTTCGACAAATCGGGCTTCACTTTCTTTTTTCTATTGATTTCGTAATTATAAATCACATCGCCCAAATTTGCCATAAAAGGAAATCCAACCGTGTCATAATCATATTTATCATCGTTGAAAATCCCATCTTCATTGCAATAAATAACGGTTGTGAGCATAAATTCTACACCATTGGCAAAATCCACGATATAGGCATTATCCAATAAAAACCCATAAGCATCGCCCACTTTGTTGAAAATGCGGATATTTTTCGGCATCGCCTCTTTCGTATTGCCAAACATCAAAAATTTGCAATAAGAATCCCACGCGCCCGCACTGTCTCTATCGGGATAAACAGGAGATTTGCTTTCGAGCGGCGACATACTCATATATTTATACAAAAACTTGTAATCCTCTTCTTTAATATCAAAACGTTGTGCGGGCGCAACACTTTCAGGAAATAGGGCAGCCCTTAAAATAGCTTGCTGGTTTTCAAGAGGAAAATAGTTTTTATAAGTAAAATCAAATGGCTCACGCACCAATGAATCGCCTTTCATATAGCCGTTGCCTAATAAAATGGGTTTCATAGGCTCATACAATTTGTCGTTGTACTGCTCAGGCTGCATATATATAGGTGCGAACTTCGTATCGGGTTTTGAAAACATCACAATATTCGTAGAGCGGTTTTGCTCGCGCGTAAGGGGAATTTGAAGCCGATGCACAATCCTCAAATCTTTATAGCCTTTTTTATAAAGCGTTTCATTAAAACCTTCTTGCCCCATAAATTCATACAAC
>JAYUUR010000232.1:0-14206 GCA_043754475.1 Saprospiraceae bacterium
AAGCGATAAATTTTTTTTCATATATTCCCTTTTTTTGCCCGCAATTTACGATTTTTGACACGTTTTTAGCAATCCAGAAAAATCTTCGGAGTTTTCAGTTATTATCATGACTGTTTGCTTAATTATTATGGCATCAAATATATTAAAAATGAAAACTGAAAATAGCCCATCGGAGGTCAAGCACGAAAAACCGAAGCTTGAAAACCTACTAAAAGATACCTTGAAAGACTTTGATAAAGATTGTATACATCGTTTTCGTCTTGAAATCAAAAAACTTAAAGCCGTCATGCAATTGGTTCATACGGCTCATAAATCGTTTGATAATAAAAAGAAATATGGCATCATTAGTCCGATTTATAAAGATTTGGGTGCCATCCGAGAAACTCAAATACAACAAGAGGTTTTTAATGAAAATAGTAAAAATTATAAAGCAGCATTCAGAAAAAAATACAAGCAACTTTTGGATGAAGAGTTGCTTCAACGTCAAGATGTGGTGGTAGAAAATTTCGATGAATCAATCATTAAATCATTGAAAAAAATAAAAAAACAAATTAAAAATGCCTTAAAAAGCATGTCGTTTAATGATTTTAAAAACTATTTTAAATCAAGAGTTTCTAAACTTAGAAAGACTTTTGATAGCATAGATTTTTCAGATAAAAAGATGCACTCGATGCGGAAACTCATAAAAGAAATCAAATTTAACACCCGATACAAGCATAAGTTAGCTGAAAAATGGTTGTCTAAATACAACATCAGTTCAGCAATCTTAGAAGATTTGCAAAAATTGCTTGGGCAGTGGCAAGATAATGTGGTTTTAAAAGAAAAATTGGTGCAACAAGAAAGCACCTTATTGCTCTCAAAAAGTGAAAGTAAAGCCTTAATACAGCTTAAATCAAACATTGAATCAGAGACGGCTTTGATAAAAGATAAAATTAAAAAGGTTTTAACTGTGGATTATATTGATTGTTAAAATACCATTCATCACCCACCATCCATCCTTAACTATGATAATATCTTTCTTTTCAACTCAATCTTACGACAAAGACTTTTTCAACCGGTTCAATAGCCGACATGACATTCGCTATTTTGAAGCATCGTTGACCGAACTCACTGCCAAGTTGGCTCATGGCAGCCAAGCCGTCTGTGTGTTCGTCAATGATAAAATTACTGAGGGGGTCATTCATCAACTTGTAGAGAATGGGGTCAAACTCATCGCTTTGCGTTGTGCTGGCTACAATAATGTGGATTTACCGGCAGCCAAAGCACATGGACTCACCTGCGTGCGCGTGCCTGCCTACTCACCTCATGCGGTGGCAGAACATGCAGTGGCTTTGATTCTGACGCTCAATCGTAAGACACATAAAGCATACAACCGCGTGCGAGAAGGCAATTTTTCATTAGAGCGATTAATCGGTTTCGACCTTTTTGGCAAAACAGTTGGTGTCATTGGTACGGGTAAAATAGGGGAGACCTTTTGCCGCATTGTCAAGGGCTTTGGGTGTAAAGTAGTGGCTTATGATATTTTTGAAAATAAAACCTTAATTACTGAGGGGGTGTCATATTTGCCTTTGACTGAAGTCTTGGTGCAATCCGATATTGTGTCGCTGCATTGCCCGCTCAACGACCAAACCCATCACCTCATCAATGCCAATTCTTTGAGCACTATGAAACACGGCGCAATGCTCATTAATACAGGTCGGGGTGCTTTAGTGGATACACCTGCCGTCATCCAATCGCTCAAATCCGAACGATTAGGCTATCTGGGCATAGATGTTTATGAGCAAGAAGATAAACTATTTTTCCGTGATTTTTCAGAATCTATCATTCAAGATGATGTGATTATGCGCTTGATGTCTTTCCCAAATGTGCTAATCACCGCCCATCAAGCTTTTTTTACGGAAGAGGCATTGTCTCAAATAGCGACCATCACCTTGCAAAATATCAGCGATTTTGAGGATGGTAAAACATTGGCGAATAAGGTATAAAATGTCCAATATCATTTCGAGGAATAATATTCGTCACCACTGACTTTTCAACCAATTCAAGAGCAGGTATTCGTTTTGCCATTCAATTAGCTTCGCAAATGCCTTGCAAATTAGTGTTTTATCATGCCATTGAATTATCGATACCCACGATTTGGAGTCGTGAAAAGGCTGCTCAATTTGTCCAAACAGAAATAGAAAGGAGTAAAGAGCAATTAGGGCAGTTTTTAAAAGACATCTATAAACAAGCTAAAATGTCAGCCAACGAGTACGAATATGCTGTTGAAATGGGAGTGGACGTAGATAACAGCATTATTAACTACGCTCAAAAAATGAAGGTAGATTATATTTGTATGAGTACACGCGGTGCAGGGGTAGTTAAAAAACTCATTGGCACAAATGCTTCTACATTGGTCAATACATCATCTATTCCTGTGATAGTTGTGCCCCAAAATTATCGGATAAAACCGATTACTAAAGTTGGATATTCTTCGGATTTTGAAAATATTGATAAAGAATTAAGCATTGTCAAAGCATTTACAGCTTCTTTAGAGGCTAAAATAGACATTTACCATTTCCATTATCAATTTAGTGAGGCAAATAGTAAAGACGTATTTAAAGAGATAATAGACAAATACCAATCAGAGCAACTTGCTTTTCATATCCCTAAATTATATCTTGATTATTCTTTAGTCGAAAATCTGCAACAGACGTTTAAAAAACACAAACCGTCTATTTTAATTATGTTTACCAAACAAAAACAAAATTGGTTCGAGCGTTTTATATTTGATAGCAAAACTGCTGACATGACTTATAACATTAAAATCCCTTTATTGGCTATTAGAAAATAGCAGGTGGAGAAAAGGCATCATTGTAAATATTAAAAAAGAAAGTTGGTGGATAGTGGCAACTGTTGCCGTGACCAAAGATTATAAAAACATCAATGGTCGGAATGTTCCGACCATTGGGGAAGCCGTTTGGCATTATCCCGACGGTGTGTTCACTTATGGAAAATTTAACTTGAAAGAGATTGACTATAATACGGGTGTACCCCCTCAGTATTAAGCTCTTTTGGTTGCCTCTTATATTTCGAATATTCAATATTTTTAAAATTATAAATTGTAACTAATTTATTTTCAACAACTTATGACAAATGTTTTAACATAACTCGAATTATTTTAATCAATACAGAATGTGTATCGCCATGTTGTTTGCCTTGTCAATTCTAAGGTATAATGGGTGACTTTATTTAAGAGCAAATTCTTATTTTCAAAAATTTCTACAATACCAAATGGTTTTTCAGCCATTAATTTGTCACTTTTAAAAATATTCAAGCTTTGAGGATTTGCACCATCCCATGAAAGAGCACATAAAGCATCGGGCAAATTGACAAACGCTTGTGTTTGCCCATCTTTTCCAAGTTTGTTGAAATTCAAGGGTTGAGTAGTGTTTTTTTTGACATCAAACTCGCTAATGTCTTTTTCTACTTCTGCTTCAATACGCCTTTTTATCAACTTTATTTTTAAATCCTCTTTGAGGCTTAGGGTTGAATCTGTTCCTATCAACAAAGCTTTATCCGCCTCAGTGAGCGCATTATTTTTTTGAAAAATTGAAACAATACCCCCCCTCAGTTGTATCTATAATTTGAATACTGAACAGGGTACTCCATATTTTTTTATTCATAATGAGCGGCTAAGTAGGGGATGAAAAAAAGACCTTTGCACTATTTTCAACCTGTTCTATCAATGGTGCAGGCAATTCAGGAGCAAATTGCACTTGTACCAACCGCACTTTATACAAAGCTGAAGGAATATATTTACCACCCAACACCGCCCATAAATGATTCATTTGCTCAAAAGACAACGTGACTTTAGAACTTAACAGCCCTGACTAACAGCGGAACTGGAGTTCCACTATACAACACAGTAACTTTATTTTAAAGTCATAATAAACTCATTGCAAGTTCATTTTAACTTTATTAAAAATTCACTTTAAAGTCATTAAGTCGTTCAAGGCTAATTCTAAGGGTTGAAGATTTTTGCGGAAAGCGTCATTAATAGGCTCAAATTCAGCGGCGTGCTGCTCTTCCATTTTGACTTTTAAAAGATTAGACGCCATGCCATTGTTGTTGAAAATGGTTATGGGCGACAAATTGGTCGGGAAAATAGTGGATTTTAAAGAGCCTGCTTTTTCTCTCACGGCTTCAAACAGAAGCGTGAACCCCTCAGTATCTGACATGATTTTTTCATAAATTGGCTGTTTTGCCGCTTGCCATTGATTTTTAACTTCTTTTATGCGGGCTTCCAATTGCTTGATTTGGGCAGGTTTACTGTCGGCTTTTGGTTTGGCAGCAGTAGCCGTAGCAGCCGGTTTAGAAACAATGCTTTCTCGCCAATCTTCTTGAAGGGCTTTTATGAAAAAACCGACTTGGTTGCGCGGAGTGCCTTTGCTGGCTTGCTGGCAGAAGGCTAATTTTTCGAGATAATAGGCTTCTAACGCATTATTGCAGCGCAAAATAGCCTGTTCACGGAGCTTTTCATCCAAAATAATACTGAAACCTTTGGACGTATATTTCTTCAAAGCCTCCGTTTTTAAGCCCCATTGCGTCAGTTTTTGAAGCGTTTCGGCGGAATAAAGCGGCACCGCTTCGGCTTGAATCGGCAACGGCAAAACTTCTAAAATCTCATCGTCTGTAACTACTGGATTATTGGCGAAAATAGTGAATTTAAGCGCAGTGACTTTCCGAGCGGTTTTTATTTCCACATAATCAAAATCAATGTCCGTATTTGAAGCCAAATCCCGCTTGGCGATGGTCAAGACTTTATCTTTAAAATTACCATAAAACTCATAATTTGACCCGAGAAGCAATTGCAAGGTCGCCAAATCAAAGGTGCGGTGTCCGATGCTGCGGTACTGACAAAGCAATTCGTACAAGCGAATGGAATATGCGCTGCGAAGTCGAGCGATATAATTCAACGGATAACGCGTAAAATTTCGCTTCAGAGCCAATAAATACGGTTTGAGTAGCAAAGACACCTCGAACGTAACTGTGCGGGCTGCGGCGTCAATTTCATAGCCTGCGACGAAATACGCAGTGGTGATTTTTTCGCCCGATTTGATGACAATCGGCTCTTGATTCAGCTTTTCGGCGATGTCTTTTATTTCGGGGTAAAAATTGCCCCATGCGGCGTTTTCTTTGAAGCCCAGAAAGGCTTTGAGCGTGCTGATAGGCACCGTGTAGAGTTTCAAATCGTTGTCGTCAGGGCTAATGAGCGATAGGATAAATCGGGCTACCTTGTGCGCCCGAGTGGTCAACTCCGGGGAATAGGAAGCCTCAACTAATTCATTCGATTGTACAACAACGAATTTATTGGTCTCGTTGGTCAGCAAAAACATGGTAGAATAGCGGATAAAAAGGTGAATTATTTTAAAATCAGTCCGCCAAACCTACTGAATTATAACCTTTTAAAAAAAAAGTTATGGGATTATTTTTTAAAAAAATACTGTTTTTCGTAAATAATGGCTGTTTTCGTACTGAAAAAGTTATAGTTCGGGAAAATTGAGGTTTTTTTCGAGAAAATTGTCACTGCGAGTAGAACGTGGCAGGAGGGGGTATCGGGCAGCCCGGAGTTATAGCTGACAGAAAGCTACCTACTGAAAAAGTTATAGTTAAGGCTGATTTCAATGCTGAATTGACGTTTGCCCCCTAATCCCCAAGGGGGGGGACGTTTTGGAAGAATTAGAAATTTAAAGCATTTTATATGATTTTTCTTGATTAATTTGTCCATTTAAGCATCTTTTTGCAGTTTTTCGAAAGCGTCCCCCCTCGGGGGTTAGGGGGCAAACGTCCTCTAATTACCAAATTATTCTTACGATATATTCCTTAAAACTCTCTAAATACCACCTTTGATAATATCTTTTTGAAAAACCTGTACTGAAAAAGTTATAGATGGTCGTTTTTACGTACTGAAAAAGTTATAACAGGTACTGAAAAAGTTATAATTAAGGTCAAAAACGTACTGAAAAAGTTATAGTAGCTACTGAAAAGGTTATAGTTAAGCGCATAACTAATTGATTATCAATGTGTTGCAAAGGTCTAAAACAAGATAAAAGATTTATTAAAACAAGAACAACAACAGACTGTCCAATTGCTGTTGTTGCTTTTTATTTAATAAAGAAAAAATATATTTTCAAAAATGGTCTAATCAAGACTAAACCCCCAGTTTTTACATAAAACAAGTCTCCCCGTGTACTGAAAAAGTTATAGTTAGCTGAATTTAGCCTCCTCTCCTACTCTTTTTTTTACTATAACCTTTGCTTTGATGTGTACTGAAAAAGTTATAATTAAAATTTGATTATCTCCTTTTTTTACTTTGGTTTCGTACTGAAAAAGTTATAGTCGATTGGCAATGCCCTGCCTTTTGTATAATGCTTTGATGTGCCAAAATATGGCTATAGCTTTTAATTTTAGCCAAAAAGTTCTTTACTTTCAAAAATTTTAATACTTTTGCCATGACCTTATTTTAAGGTTAAAAAATAGTTGATTTAAACTTATTTTAAATTTGATTTAAAGTTATTATAAAGTTATTTTAAACTTAAAATGATATGATTTATACAATAGGAGGTATTAAAGGCGGCTCGGGCAAAACCACCATCGCCACGAACTTGGCGGTGATGCTGCACCACAAAGGACGGGATGTGCTTTTCGTGGATGCCGATGATCAAGAAACCGCCACGGACTTTACCCATTGGCGCAATGAAACTTTGCCCAGTGGCTCAGGCTACACCGCTATCCAGTTAGCCAACAACGCCGTGCGTACTGAAATTCTCAAACTGAGGGATAAATACGACGACATCGTCATTGACACTGGCGGACGCGATACGACCAGCCAACGGGCAGCTATGACGGTTTCAGACGTTTATATAGCACCGTTTATACCTCGCTCTTTTGATATGTGGACTTTGGAGAAAGTCGTGCGGCTGATAGACGAAATGCGCCATGCCAATCCGCAATTGAGGGCTTTTGCGGTGTTGAACAAAACTGATTCGCGCGGTTCGGACAATATCGAAGCAAAAGAGTTTTTGACAGAATCGGAAACCATTACATTTTTGGATGCGTCTTTGGGACATCGAAAATCATTTGCCAATGCGGCATCAAAAGGCTTGGGCATTACGGAATATAAACCGACTGACGAAAAGGCGATTAAAGAAATGACCATTCTTTTCGATATTCTCACCCAAGAAAAAGAATAGTCTGCGAATAGAATAGGGTAGGGGTGAAAAAAATATTTAACATCACTATAAAGTTAAAATAGTTTTATTTTAACTTTATAATAACTTTATTTTAAATTTAAAATAGACTTAAAATTATGGCTCTTTCAAAAAAACCTACGCAAAATAAGCCTGCTATCAGCGAAGATGTCGTTGAGGCGCTCATCAACAAGGGTGGGCGAGTGCCGACTGCCGAACCGAAAAAAATGGTGATGGAAGTAGAGGAAAAACAACAGAAAAAACTTTTGAAGGGTGGGCAAGTGCCTGTGCAGTTGCGGCTGTCACCCGATATTTTGGATATGATTGATGGCTTGATTGCCCAACGGTTGATTCCGATTTCTCGGCATATGTGGTTTATGAATGCTATTGCCGAGCAGATAAAGCGGGAGCAGGAAGGGTAGTTCGAATCCGCAATTTACTGAGTGGGTGTATTATTAGCTGCTTCGTCAAGTGGAGATGATGTATTTTCCTGTTTAATATAATTCAAGAAATTGTCAGAAGAAACTACTTTTTGATTAGAGAGTTTTTCAAAATTTTCAAGCGCACCACCAGCTGCTCGTCCACCTTTTTGAGCTGCATCGTGGTTTTCATAGAAACCAAGCGCATCATTTTGAACAGCTATGCGACGCGTAGCTTCTTCACCTAACATGGTGAAAATAAGCTCAAGTTTAGTCATGTGATCACGTAAATTTTGTTTATCAAGCCCTTTCAGATTTTTATGCTCAGAAGGGTTTAACCCAAAAGTCGCTTTAGCAATTTCGGCTGTCAAAATAGAATATTCTTGACCTTCTTTTACATTTCGATTTTTCCATTCATCAGTGAGTTCTTTGCGTGTTTCGATACTTTTCAAGCGAGTCTCAATCCATTCATTGGGGTAGCCTTTGGCACGGTAAATTTCGCGGACGCGCTCCATGCCCAATTCCGGGTTTTCAATTTCTTGAATGCGTTCTTCTCCAATTTGGGCAAGCCATTGTTTAAAAGGTTCAGCTTTGGGTGAAGGTATAGACATGATGATACGCAATAATGTATGCCGATTGGTAGCATCAGTTAGGCGTTCTTTGCCATCAGAAGCCTTCATTTTCAACTGTCCCAATTTTTGGGACGGTTCAATAAAACCTTCATTTTTTAGCTTAGTTTTTAATGCATTCCAATATTTGCGAGGGCGAGGGCTATCTGTTAAAACCTCAATTACATCAACAATTGAGAAATACCATTCTTCTTCATGCCAAACGCGGCGAATTTGTTTTTCTTGAAAAAGTACGATTTGATTATCTAATTTCATAGCAATTTATAAGAGTGAATTTAAGTTAAAAAACAATGTTTCAAAGGTACAATCATTTGTTTGATAAGTTAAAAATTACATGACTGAATAATTTTAAATTACTAAATAAAACTTACATTTATGACATCTAAACAGACCCTTGCTTGGCTTTTCCTATTCTTATCATTGTTTTTTGCAAGCTCCTGTACTGCTCAAAACAAGTCACTTGGTAACAAAACGACCATGCAGGTGAGCATTAATGGGGTGAACAAAACCATTGAGGTTAAAAATAATACGTTGAAAAAATATGCATTGGGCAATATTGAGGTAGCAGATACAGGTTATGTCCCTATTATTTTAAAATGTGTAAAGAACGCAGGAGCAAATTTTATTGACATTCAATTATTGGAAATAGAGGCTGAACGGGATAAATTGCAATTCGTGGGCGATGATTTTTACTTTGGTCGGCGAGGTCCCTCAGTACATTTGTCCTATCAAATGCCGTCGAATAAAAACATTGAATGGTTTTACAATGAAGTGACGATACCCAAAGGCAAAGACGAAATCGGCTCATATTATATGGCGAATGGTTTTAAAGAAGGCTATTTTTATGATACCGAAACCCAAAAATGGCTGCTCATTGCCTCCTTCAAGCGACCTGCCACCCACACTTGGTACACCCAACCACATTCATTTTTAGAAAATTTTGACCCCGAACGAGGCGCACTCAATCGCAAAGGCTTCTACAACAACCAATGGGTCTGCGATACTTCCGAAGGGAAATTTGTCACTGCGAGCGGAGCGTGGCAGGGGGGGTATGGACAGAAATAACAACCGCCAAATTCACAAACGATGCAACAGGTAGAAAAAAAGCCCGTATGGATTTCAAGGGCGGCGTAGAAAACAACCAATTTTTCCTAAGCAATTGCGGCTTTTTCTCTCAATATACTTTGCCAAATACCTTTTTTGAAAGAGAACCGACGGGGGAGAAACCTGTTGTTGATTTTAATGCTTTGCCGAAGGAATAGAGGTTTTTACATGAATAGGCTTTAAAAATACTGAGGGGGGTAATCTATTAATTTAAAAATTGCTTAGTTTTGAGTTTATTCAAAAACAACAATATTTTAAAGGTGACGCTCTCGACACCTTTAAAAATGAGGTTTTTAAGAAAAAATATGAATATTATGCAATGAAAACCAAATATCTCATCTCAATAATCTCAATAATCGCTCTTATCACAGTTTTAGGCAGTTGGTATGCCTGCAATACTGAGGGGGGTAATCATGCCATCCCAGATAAGGTGAGCTACAATTTTCATGTCCGACCCATCTTGTCGGATAAATGTTTTGCCTGTCATGGACCCGATAAAAATAAGCGGAAGGCTGAATTTCGATTGGATATTGAAGAATTCGCTTTTGCTCCTTTGAAAGAGACTAAGGGTGCATTTGCTATCGTGCGCGGTAAGCCCGAAGAATCGGAAATGTACAAACGCATCACTTCCACCGACCCTAATTATCAGATGCCTTCGGCAGAGTCGCATTTGGGTTTATTGAGTGAAATTGAAATAAAAATCATTGAAAAATGGATAAAACAAGGGGCTAAATACGAAAAACACTGGGCATTTATTAAGCCTGAAAAAGCCGCTTTACCTAAAATAAAAGATACGAAATGGGTGAAAAATGAGATTGATTATTTCACTCAAGCCAAAATGACTGAATATGGTTTGACTCCCAATCAAGAAGCCGATAAAGAGCATTTATTGAAACGCGCAGCTTTGGACATTACGGGTTTGTTGCCGCCGCTTGAATTAATGGATGCATTTATGGCGGATAACAGTGCGGATGCCTACCCGAAGGCACTTGACAAACTCTTAGCGACCCCTCAGTATGGAGAGAAAATGGCGGTGCATTGGCTGGATTTGGCGCGATATGCCGACAGCTACGGCTATCAAGACGATAATATTCGCACGCAATGGGCTTGGCGTGATTGGGTCATTCATGCGTTTAATCAAAATTTGCCTTACGATAAATTCATTACTTGGCAATTGGCGGGCGATATGTTGCCTGATTCGAATAAAGAACAGATTTTGGCAACGGCATTTTTACGCAACCATAAATACACTGAAGAGGGTGGGGTGATACCCGAAGAGTATAGAATTGAGTATATTTTAGATAAAACAAAGACATTTAGCAAGGGCATTTTAGGATTGACAGCAGAATGCGCTCAATGCCACGATCATAAATACGACCCCATTTCTCAAAAGGATTATTATCAGCTTTTTGCTTTTTTTAATAATAGTAAAGAAAGCGGTTTTGAAGGCGATGTCAGCCAATCCAAACCAGCTAAAAATCCCTTAATTAAGCTAACGGATAAGGAAATTAAGGACGTTTTGAATTTTATCAATAAACGCGATACGGGTATTTTGACGGTATCGGTCATGGGTGAGTTGAACGGCAAACGGGATACGCCGCGCATGACTTATATCCTCAAACGGGGTGCTTATGACCAGCATGGAGATTCTGTAAAAGCCTCTGCCCTGTCGGCGGTCATGCCATTTGATACTTCGAAATTGCCTCGAAATCGGCTTGGATTAGCCAATTGGACAGTGGATAAAAATAATCCTTTGACCGCTCGGGTATTTGTCAACCATATTTGGCAAGAGCTTTTTGGAACAGGGCTTGTCAAATCGACGGGTGATTTTGGTATGCAGGGCAATTTGCCGACGCATCCTGAGCTTTTGGATTGGCTTGCCGTTGATTTTATGGAGCATAATTGGGATATAAAACGCCTCATCAAGCAAATTTTAACCTCCGCCACCTATCGCCAATCGGCTAAAGTAACAGATAAACACTTGGCTATTGACCCCGAAAATATATATTTAGCGCGGTCTTCTCGCACACGGGTGAAGGCGGAATTTGTGAGAGATATTGTCTTGGGCAGCAGTGGTTTATTGATAAAAGACATCGGCGGACCCAGCGTTAAACCTTATCAACCCAAGGGTTTATGGGAGCGAGCGACTTCGGGCAGGGGCGTTTTAGCTAAATATGAAGTGGATGAAGGCGAAGCCCTCTATCGGCGCGGCATGTACACCTTCATCAAATTGACCGTTCCACCGCCGTCGATGATTCTCTTTGATGCCAGCAATCGCGACCAATGCGAGGTGAAACGCTCGCGCACGAACACGCCCTTACAAGCCCTCATCATGCTCAATGACCCCTCAGTATTGGAGGCTTCCCGAGTATTGGCGCAGCGATTATTGACTGAACAAACGAGTGTAGAAGATAAAATAAACAAAGCCTTTCGCACCATTATTTGCCGAAAAGCTTCTTCAAAAGAACAGACTATTTTAACAGATTACTTCAATGAGCAATTGATTTTGTTTAAAAATAAAAAATTAGATGCTGTTAAAACCTTGTCCATTGGTACATCGCCTATCAATAAACAGGTGGATTTGGCGATGTCAGCCGCTTTGATGAAGGTGGTGAGCACTATTTATAATATGGATGAGGCGATAACGAAAACGTAGAACATTTATAATTAAACCTTATAGGTTTTGAAAACCTATAAGGTTTGTAGACAAATATTTCAACACATGCAAAAAGAAATATTAGAACACGGTCTCAACTTCAACCGGCGCAAGTTTCTCTCAAAACTCGGCATCGGCATTGGCAGTGCAGCCTTAGGTTCGCTGTTGATACCCGATTTGTTCGGCAGCAAAGAAGAGGCAATCATGGCAGGTTTGCCACATTTTGCACCGAAAGCGAAACGCATTATTTATCTGTTTCAAAACGGCGCACCTTCGCAATTGGATTTGTTTGATTACAAACCCAAATTGAATGACATGCATGGTCAAGACTTGCCAGCGTCCATCCGCAATGGTCAACGGCTGACGGGTATGACCGCTAATCAGACTAAATTTCCTTTGGCAGGGTCTGTTTTTAAATTCAATCAATACGGTGAACATGGCACTTGGTTGAGCGAATTATTGCCTTATACGTCTAAAATTGTGAATGATTTATGCGTCATCAAAACCATTCATACCGAAGCCATTAACCACGACCCAGCTTTGACATTTTTCCAAACGGGTGCACAAGTGGGCAACCGTCCGAGCATGGGATCATGGTTGAGCTATGGTTTGGGCAGTGAAAATAAGAATTTACCCGCCTTTTGTGTTTTATTATCCAAAGGAAAAGGCAACGGGCAAGGCGTTTATTCCAAACTTTGGACGAATGGCTTTTTAGATTCAACGCATCAAGGCGTCCAGTTCAGCAGCGGCGACAATCCTGTTTTATACCTGAATAATCCTGATGCCATTGATAAAGAAGACCGCCGTAAAATGCTCGACCGCGTAGCCAGCCTCAACAATGAAAGCTATAAAGAATTTGGCGACCCTGAAATCCAAGCCAAGATTCAGCAATACGAAATGGCTTTCAGAATGCAAACGGCTGTACCCGAAGTGACCGACATCACCAACGAGCCGAAAGATATTATCAAACTCTATGGACCCGATTGTCTTGTGCCAGGCACGTATGCTGCCAATTGCCTTTTGGCGCGGAAGCTTTCTGAAAATGGGGTGCGTTTTGTTCAACTTTATCATCAAGGTTGGGATGCCCACGACAATTTACCTAATCAAATCAGAGGGCAAGCCTTGGATACCGACCAAGCCTCTGCTGCGTTGATTATCGACCTCAAACAACGCGGTCTTTTAGATGAAACCCTCGTGATTTGGGGTGGTGAATTTGGGCGCACTAATTACTGTCAAGGTGCACTCGCCAAAGATAACTATGGCAGAGACCACCACCCGCGTTGCTTCTCCATCTGGATGGCAGGCGGCGGCATCAAACCAGGCGTCTATGGCGAAACCGATGAATTTGGATATAATATTATCGAAAATCCCGTACATGTGAATGATTTTCATGCCACTGCCCTGCATTTAATGGGTCTTGACCATGAAAAATTGACGTATAAGCATTTGGGTAGAAGGTATCGGTTGACGGATGTGGCGGGGCAGGTAGTGAAAGGGATTTTGGCTTAAAATACTGAGGGGGTATAAAATCCCTTCGGGATTGAATGTGAATAACCCTCGATGAAATCGGGGGGGCAGAACCAACGAGCCGTTGCCCTAACCGCGAAGCGGTTGAATGTAAAAATCAAGAAGAATACCATAAAACATAGACCTTTAGAGAGGAATTGATTGAATTATTGAAAGAACATGGGATTGAATTTGATGAAAAATATTTGGATTAAATGAGCTTTTTACATTCAACTGCTCCGCAGTTATGGCACTTCTCGCTTACGTTACCCCCCGATTTCATCGAGGGTTATTCACATTCAATCCCTTCGGGATTATTTTAAATATCATAATAATAATTAAACATCACTATGAGTACTTACACACAAATTTTATATCAAATCGTTTTCAGCACCAAAAAACGAGAGCGAACATTGACAAAAAGCAATCGCACTGAATTGTTTCAATACATGTGGGGCGTTCTTAAAGAGAAAAATTGCCATTTATACCGCATTAATGGAGTGGAAGACCATCTACACATCGTGACGCATTTGCATCCAACAATAGCGTTGGCAAGTTTGATAAAAGACTACACTACATGACAATTTTGGGGACAGGAATAAAAAGGGATAAAATAAAATAAGAAGGCATAGATTTGAGGTATCGAATCACAAACAAGCC
>JAYUUR010000233.1:0-4644 GCA_043754475.1 Saprospiraceae bacterium
AAGGTCTGAGTGCCTTAACAAAGATTAGATCTTTTGAAAATTTCTTTGATCTTTGTAGGAGAATAATGGATAAAATATTTCATAAATACCTCTTTTTGATTCATTTATATATTAATGATAAATACGTTCAGTAGCATAATATTACTATTTATCTAAAACATTTAATTGTCTATTATCTAATTTCTAACAATCTAATATCTACTACTTAAACGGCATCTTCACCACCTTCGCCGCCAATTTTTTACCGCCGCCAAAAGCAATAAAAATATCTGACCCCTCAGTATCAAATCCTTTTTTGACATAGCCCATGCCAATCGGTTTATCCAATGAAAGGGACGATGTGCCCGAAGTCACCACGCCAATGTCATTGCCCTCAGCATCTTCAATCACGTAGCCATGACGTGGCACACGGCGGTCAGTGAGTTCAAAGCCGACAAGTTTACGCGTGACCCCCTCAGTAATTTGCCGTTTGAAGGTCTCGCAATTGACAAAATCGCCTTTTTTAGTTTTCGTAATCCAGCCTAAACCAGCTTCGATTGGCGAAGTAGTGTCATCAATATCGTTGCCATACAAGCAAAAGCCCATTTCCAAACGCAAGGTATCTCGCGCACCTAAGCCGATGGGCATAATGCCAAACTCCTTACCCGCTTCAAAAAGAGCTTCCCAGAGTTTGACGGTGTAAGTTGCCGAGCAATACAATTCAAAACCGCCTGCACCCGTGTAGCCCGTGCCTGAAATCAAGACGTTTTCGATACCAGCCACAATACCTTTCGTAAAATGGTAGTATTTTATTTCACTCAAATTGACATCCGTCAATTTCTGAATCACTTTAATAGCGTTCGGACCTTGCACTGCCAGCAGACCTGTATGCTCTGAAATATTAATCATTTTGGTATCAAAATCCTTCGCATAATTGGCAATCCAGTTCCAATCTTTTTCAATATTGGATGCATTCACGACAAGCATAAACGCATGCTCGCCTGCGCTGCAATTGTCTTCATCGAGCCGATAGACAAGCAAATCATCTACAATACCCCCCTCAGTATTGGGCAGGCAAGAGTATTGCGCTTGACCGATAATGAGTTTTGAAGCATCATTTGAAATAACTTTTTGCACTAAATCCAAGGCTTGTTTGCCTCTAACAATAAATTCTCCCATGTGCGAGACATCAAAAACGCCTACATTCGTCCGCACGCAAGCATGTTCTTCTTTTATTCCTGCATAGGAAATAGGCATATTGTAACCTGCAAAAGCTGCCATTTTGGCACCGAGTTCGATGTGTTTTTCAGTGAGTGGCGTGTTGAGTATTTGGTTAGCTTCAGTCATAATTATGATTGGTTGAAAATGATAATTTAGTTTTTAAATGACGGTGCGAATTTAGGATAAAAATGCCAAGTGAGGTAAGATACGTAGATGTGATTATTTTTAAAATTTACTGCCTAACTCTTCCTCTTCGGTGCTGCCATTCACATATTTTTCCATGCCGACGATATTGCCTTCCATATCATAGAGTACCCAAATGCCGTGTTTGACGGAGCATAAACCCTTCGTCCATATTTCGAACCAATTGCCTGTATCATTTTCTTTGTAATGACCCCTCAGTTTGACCTTGCCGTTGGGATAATATTCAGTCCAAACGCCAATATTACAATCGCCATATTGGACACCTTCTTTGAGCAAACGCCCGTCTTTTTCAAGGGTTTTCAAGAAACAAGGCTTACATCTATCCACATTTTCCCAATGATAGTTAAAAGTATCGTACGTTTTTTTACTCACCTCTTTTCTATCGACCCAATAGGTGGTGCGCCCATGATAGGTCTCCACTTCAAGTTCTACATCATAGAATACAAGTGTGTCCAATTTAGGATAATTAGATTTGGTTGTTTCAACCTGAGTATCCCCCCTCAGTATAGCGAGGAAAATGAAAGCAGCGGATAATAAAATTTGCCTCATGTCGGTAGTGTTGTTCAATCGTTTTTTTATGAAATGTGATCATATTGAATCGGGATATTTTCAAAAAAAAATGGGGAGCGAACTTAAAAAAGCCCATTTAGGAGCATTGCAAAATAACAGGGCATTGCACTGAATGGGAAAACGTTGGCTTTTTATTAAAAATTTCTAATCTATTAATTTTTAACAATCAACATTAAATAGGGGGAGAATGGGAAGCTTGTAATTTTGTATTTTATGAGTAAAAATATGCGTGCGTTTTCTAAATTAAAAGGATTATTGAAGGTTTAGAGACCTCAATTTAGGGGCTTTTAGCCATGTTGTCAATACCACAATTAGGGTCATTGTGCCACCAAACACCACTGAAGGCACTAATCCCATCAATTTAGCTGCCAAACCGGACTCAAAAGCACCCAATTCGTTGGAAGAACCGATGAAAAGACTGTTCACTGCCGATACTCTGCCGCGCATTTCGTTGGGTGTGAAAAGCTGAATAACAGTGCCTCTGATGACCATACTGACGTTGTCAAAAAAGCCTGTTCCAGCGAGCATAATGAGGGAAAACCAATAATTGGTAGATATAGCAAACAGGATGGTGCAAATACCAAAACCGCCGACTGAATAGAGCAGTATTTTGCCCGAATTTTTAACGGGCGGATGATAAGATAAAATAACTGCCATCACCAAAGCACCCACCGCTGGAGCTGCGCGCATAATACCTAAGCCTTCGGGTCCGAGTTGTAAAATATCCTTTGCGAAAGCAGGCAACATGGCTACTGCACCGCCAAATAAAACGGCGAACATATCCAAAGCCAATGAGCCGAGTATGACTTGATTTTTGAAAACAAAATCTGTCCCTGTTTTTATATTTTGAAAAAAACTTTCTTTGGGCACCCCCTCCTGCCGCGCTCCGCTCGCAGTGACATCTCTTTTTGGAGTCATTTCATGACGACTCTTGATGGTTAATAAAAGCAATAAACCGATTAAAGACAAAATCGTCACTATCAAATACGATGACCATGCACCTTTGCTGATGCCATATAAAATGCCACCGATAGCCGGACCACCGATGCTTGAAATATGCCAACTCGTAGTGCTCCATGTTATGGCATTGGTAAATAATTCTTTGGGAACGAGTTGAGCGGCAAATGCCGTTTGAGCAGGACCTAAAAACCCTCGCACCAATCCAGTTAATCCAATAATGAAATAAATGGGCATAACTCCATAGCTATCAAGTATATACACATAGCTTGTACTGATCATAAATAGACTAAAGGCACAAGCAGCATAAAGGAAAATGCAGGTTTGGATGATAATTTTTCTATCAAAAATATCAGCGATATAGCCGCCAATGAGGGTAACAATTAAGAACGGTACGAACTCCGCCAAGCCTATTAAGCCCAACGAAAAAGTATCTTTTGTGTATTCATAAATCTGCCAACCGACGACTGTACCCAATACATTGACGCCAAACGTGATGAATGTACGCGCTAAAATATAATTGCGAAAGTCTTTGATTTTCAGGACATCGTAAGCGGAAGATTTCATATTTTATAGGGAAGAATGTCTATAATTTAACTTCTAAAGTCAATTGATAATTAAATGAATTTTCATAGCTTTTGCGGACGATAGGTGTTTTATCAGCATTTAATGATTGCCTGATAAATGTATTTTTATTGGATGTAAAATCAAGGAAATTATAATTGGCTCTCAGTCTCAAGCCGATGACATCGCCAAACCAATAAGCGACATCGCCATTCAAACCCACATTGAAGCGGTTGAAAGGGTTGTAAGGTTTAGCATTTTTAACGCGGGTTTCATAATATGCGCCCATTGATTTGGGCAATTTGATGCTTTCACCATTGGCTGTAAAAGACACATCTGAGAGTTCAACAGTTGTTACTTTATCTTTACTGTAGTTATAATTAAGTTCAGCAGTGTAAAGTGGTACATTTTCACCGCTTTCTGTTTTGCCTTGAAAAGTCATATCGCCTTTAGCTTGCGTACCGATATTAAGCCCTAAATCCAAACCGAAAGCCAATTCAAAGCCCGATTCAAATCTTTGATACATCATAATCGGCAACTTAAAATAATTGGTAGTGAGTGTCAAATTGACAGTTTTTTGTCCTGTGGCATACACTTTTTTACCCCCCTCAGTATCGAAGATTTGGTAAGAACTGCCGTTGTAATGCCATTTAAATTTGTTCCGAAAATAAGTCATTTCAAAGCGCACGCCGCCTTCTTCATTAGAGCCTTCATTTTGTAAAGCCACTTCGGTAACTAATGCACCTGTGAAAGCAAATACTGATTCAAAACTTTCCAATGCCTTGCCTGAGGCATCTTTTTCAGGTTTGCCGAAAAATTTTACATTGTTAACACCCAATTTAATGCTGGTATTTTGAGCATTCAAACCAATGTTAGAAAGTGAGGTAAGAACGAAAAGGAGTATAAAAAGGCGTGATATTTTCATCATTTTAAAAACCATTGAGTCAGGTATATTTTTATGTTTTTACGGAAACTGATTAAAAAAATTTCGCAAAGGTAACTTTGTATTTAATAGCAACAAAATGAGTGGGTATATTTTAAGCTAATAATACTAGGGCTTTCTTATAAAAACTTAGCCTTCAAAAAGAATTTTTCTAGTTCCTTGAAATCTTCTGCAAAATCTTCAAATTGAGCAACCATATTTTTAGG
>JAYUUR010000234.1:0-4643 GCA_043754475.1 Saprospiraceae bacterium
ATTGAATACACAAGGTTGGGCAAATAATATCTACATCGTCGAAATGCGTTTTGGTAAAGAAACCATTCGGCAGAAATTGGTTGTGCAGCGGTAAGGCTGATTGATATCAAAAAACAAAAAAGCTACCTGTTAGACTGGGTAGCTTTTTCGTTTTTAATGCGCTGAAAATAAAAATAAATGTAAAAAAATAAAATTACTTAATTAAAAATGTATCTTTTTGAATAGACTGCCGTTTGTTAGAGATAAAGTATGAAATAAAATCATACGTTTATTTAAACAATTTTTTTTTAATTTCAAAATCTTTAATCCAATGGCAGCACAAGTTTCGCTTGCATTTAAAAAACTCCCTGACGGTGAGTTGGTCTCTTTCTCAAATACTGTTTTCCAACGCATGACTGCTGAAGCACAGTATATCACTTTAAAAAACTATTACGATGACCTCCAACCCAAAACAGCCGCTTTCACTTTAGCCATTGCCAATGCCATATTAGGCGGCACAGACCGCAAGGATGCTAAAAAAGATTGCCGCGAAATTTTAATCAAGCAATTGGTGATAGTAGCCCGCCAAATAGAAATATTGGCAGATGATACTGAGCGGGTGATTACGGATGCCGGTTTTGAAGCACGCAAATCAACCAAATCAGATAAAGCACCCGTTAAAGAAATAGCCGTGCCTAAAGATGTGGCAGTTAAGAATTTGGATAAATCAGGTGCTGTAAAACTGACATGGGAAAAGGTGGCTAATGCGCTCAATTATGCCATCCAACACAAAAAGAAAGAAGAAACCGCTTGGAAAAATGGCAATTATAACTCTAAAGGTGAATTTGTTTTCAATGACCTTGACGCTGATATGCGATACGAATTTCAGGTTTGCTCATTGGGTCCCGATAGCCTCAAAAGCGATTGGACGCTGCCAGTAGGTATTATGGTCTCTTAATCATGGGTAATAAGTAATGGGTAATATGGGTGAGCCTACAATTAGAAATACACGACTCTTACTTTACTATTTAGCAGGGTAATGATAAATAGTAAATGTAAGCCAATAAGCCGCATCAATTAATTTTGAAGCGGCTTTCTTAATTGTGGAATTCCTACCAATATTATGTGCCGAATAAGATAATTCAACCCAATATTCGCATTATCAAAGACCTTTCACTATTTTTAGCCATCATTTAAAATAATCTAAACAAGCCTAAAATGAGAAATCTCTTACTCCTGCTTTTTATTAGCCTCAGCCTTTCAGCACACAGCCAATCTAAAATTGCTGAAAAAACCAAAAATATGAAAGCCTACGAAGGCTATTTCAACTTTTGGTGGGACAATGCCAATGGCAAAATCTGGCTGTTGATTGACAAATTTGATAAAGAAATACTGTATGTCAATTCCCTGCCTGCCGGTTTAGGCTCTAACGATATTGGCTTGGATAGAGGTCAAATCGGGGCATCCCGCATTGTTTCTTTTAATAAAATCGGTAAAAAAGTATTGATGATTCAGCCCAATTATGATTATCGGGCTTCGAGCAGTGATAAAAATGAGCAGCGGGCGGTTAAAACTTCCTTTGCAGAATCCGTGCTTTGGAGTTTTGCGGTTGAGGAAGATGAGGGCGATAAAGTACTGGTGGATGCTACGCCGTTTTTTATTCGAGATGCACATGGCGTGGTGGATAGAATTAAAAATTTGAAGCAAGGCACATATGCTTTCAATGAACCACGTTCAGCTATTTACTTGCCGAATACGCGCAATTTCCCTCAAAATTCAGAGTTTGAGGCGACAATTACCTTTGTCGGTGGCAGCGATGCAGGGCGTTTTGTTCAAGCGGTTGCCCCCTCAGTAGAAGCCATTTCTATGAAGATGCACCATTCATTTGTGCAACTGCCCGATGCGGATTACAAGCCACGCCGCTATGATATTCGGAGCGGTTATTCCGGACCTTCGTATTTCGATTACAGCAGCCCTATTTCTGAACCGATTGAGAAAATACTCATTGCTCGCCATCGCTTAAAAAAGAAAGACCCCACTGCTGCCATGAGTGAACCCATAAAACCCATCGTTTATTACCTCGATAACGGCACACCCGAACCCATTCGCTCCGCTTTGCTCGATGGGGCAAAATGGTGGAATCAAGCCTTTGAAGCAGCAGGTTATAAAGATGCTTTTCAAGTAAAATTACTGCCCGATGATGCCGATCCGATGGATGTGCGCTACAATGTTGTTAATTGGGTGCATCGTTCTACACGAGGATGGAGTTATGGGGCATCCGTTTCTGATCCGCGCACGGGAGAGATTATTAAAGGGCAAGTGACGCTTGGTTCGTTGCGTGTACGTCAAGATTATATGATTTTTACAGGACTAATTTCGCCTTACGAAACGGGTAAGCCAGTGCCAGAAACCATGAAAACGGCTGCTTTACAACGCCTTCGTCAACTCGCCGCGCATGAAATAGGGCATACTTTGGGTTTGATGCATAATTACGCTTCGAGCGTGAATGACCGTGCTTCGGTGATGGATTATCCACACCCCTCAGTATTATTGAATGAAAAAGGGGAGCTGGATTTTAGTAAAGTTTACACCAATGAAATAGGGGAGTGGGACAAACGCGCCATTATTTACGGCTATCAAGATTTTCCTAAAAATGTAGATGAAAACGCTGCATTGAATACTCTTTTAGAAGAAAATACAGCCAAAGGCTTACTTTTTATTTCAGATGTTGATGCCCGAGCTGCCGACGGGATGCATCCTGTCGCTCACCTTTGGGACAATGGGAAAGATGCGGTTTCGGAGCTTAAAAATATGCTCAAAGTGCGTGAAAAGGCTTTGAATAATTTTTCTGAAAAAGCCATTACGCCCAATACGCCCATGTCGAGATTGGAGGATGTTTTAGTGCCTGTTTACAATTATCACCGCTATCAATTGGAAGCCGTTTGCAAATTAATAGGCGGCATGAATTACAGTTATTCAGTGCGCGGGGATAAGCAACAAACGCCTCAAATATTACCTAATGCCTTGCAAATCAATGCTTTACAAGCAGCATTAGATTGTCTTGACCCCTCAGTATTGACGATACCTGAGCGTGTTTTGCAACTCATTCCGCCTCGTCCGCCTGAGTATTATGGGGTAGGGGAGTTGTTCCCAAAACGGTCGGGTATGGTGCTGGATGCGTTGGCGGCGGCAGAGGCTTTGGCAGCGTATGAATTGGCATTTTTATTTAATGCACAACGCGCCAATCGTTTGGTACAATTTAAAGCCAGAGCAGGAACTATCGGCTTGGATGATGTATTGGATAAAATTATTGAAAAGACATGGAAATCCCCCATGAAAACAGGTTTGGAAGGTCAAATTCAAATGCAAACGCAGCAAATGGTTTTGTCCTATATTTTAGGTTTAAGTGTGAATGACAATGCCAATTATCAAGTTAAAGCCTTGTGTTTCAATCGTTTACAAATGTTGAAAAAAGATTTTGAATTAAAAATGAAAGATAATAATGCTTTAAAATCGCATTATGAATACGCCGTTGAGCGCATCAATAAGCCTAAAGATGTGGTGATTCCCACGCCTAAAGAAATGCCGCCGGGTGCACCGATTGGGTGCGAGGAGGATTGATTTTTATTTGAATCAGGATTGATAGTTCCGCAATACGATTTATGTGTGAGTGTGGCGGGCATATACGGAGCCATGACAGCAGGTAAACGGATTTTTTATGTGCAGGCTTTGCCCGCTTTGATAGCTTCTGCGGTAGTGGCGTACCTGCTTGAAGCATTAATAAATTTTTAGAATAATGGCTTTAGAATACCATCCTTTCGGCAGTTTTATCCCGCCCAATGTGCAATATTTGGTCGTCGGCACATTTCCCGGACGCCTATTTTCCCAACGCCCTTTTGAAGAAAATGAAGCCGATGCCAACGCTTTCAGCTACGGCGGACGCAACCAATTTTGGCGCATTATGGAAAGAATATACCAAGTAAATTTGCCCACAAGAGACAGTAAAAAGCAATTATTTCAAAGCCTTAACATCGGTTTGTTAGATGTCATTCAAGCTTGCCGCCGTAAAAATGCGTCTAATTTAGATACTGATTTGACGGATATTATCTGGAATCAAGCCGAATTTGACCGTATTTTCAAGGAAAATGTAGTTGAAAATGTGTTTTGCACGGGTAAAGCTGTCGCTCAGATTTTTCAGAAATGGTATCCCGAAAAGCCTTGTGTGGCATTGCCTTCGCCCTCGCCTTTGTATGCGGCGATGCGATTTGAAGAGAAGGTATATTTTTATCAAAAAGTATTTCCAAAACCGATACATTTACTACAATAAAAAAATGATTACTATGGAACAAGACAATAAATTAATCCTTTTTGAAGGAAAAACGCTGCGTAAAGTGTGGTACAATGAGCAATGGTATTTTTCAATTGTGGATGTCATTGAAATTTTTGAAGCTAAAACGATTGAAATACTGATATAACCCCTCAGTATTTTCAATTAATTTTAGTAAATTTGCAATTAAATTGCGGATTTACTAAAATTTAGCTCATGTTAATTGAAAGAAATATCGTAGAAACCATCTATAATTTTAGAGAATGGTTTCCAATCATTTATCTTGGAGGTCCAAGACAGAGTGGCAAAACAACGCTTTTAAAACATTTATTGCCAA
>JAYUUR010000235.1:0-4623 GCA_043754475.1 Saprospiraceae bacterium
GGTATGGCGCGTAAAAAATGGCTATTGGAATTTGAAACACCGCCCATTCAGCAGGAATTGTTTTAATACTGGTTATACAAAAGCTTTGCGAGGGTTTGAAACCCTCGCAAAGCTGTCAATCATAAATTGCGTTAAAGTAATATGATGAATCAAGGAGAAAGTAAAAAACCGATTTCGGAAGAAGATAAATTATTCATGCGCGAGGCGATTGATATGTCGCTCAAAGGCATGAGGAGCGGTGATGGGGGACCATTTGGTTGCGTCATCGTGAATGAAAATGGCGTTATCATCGGCAGGGGTAATAATAAAGTCACTTCCTCAAACGACCCAACGGCACACGCTGAAGTGGTGGCTATAAGAGATGCTTGTCAAAATATTGGTCATTTTCAATTGGACAATTGTACGATTTATACATCGTGCGAGCCTTGCCCGATGTGTTTGGGGGCAATTTATTGGGCGCGACCTGCACGTATCGTGTATGCCTGCTCACGTGAAGACGCCGCTGCCATTGATTTCGATGATGAATTTTTATATCAGGAATTCATATTACCTATGCCCGAACGCCGCATCCCTATCGTGCAAGCTCTACAAAATGAAGGCATCAAAGTTTTTAAAGAATGGAAAAATAAGAACGATAAAATTGAATACTGAATAATGTTTTACGAATTTAAAGGTTTTATCCCCGTTGTCCATCCTTCCAGTTTCGTGCATCCTCAGGCGACTGTAACGGGCAATGTGGTGATTGGAAAAAATGTTTATATCGGTCCGGGCGCTGCATTGCGAGGCGATTGGGGCGGCATTATCCTTGAAGATGGCTGCAATGTGCAAGAGAATTGTACGATTCACATGTTTCCAGGTGTGACGGTTCGGCTGATGGAAGGGGCGCATATTGGGCATGGGGCAATTATTCATGGGGCGACGATTGGGCGCAATGTGCTCGTGGGTATGAATGCCGTGATTATGGACAATGTGGAAATTGGCGATGAATGCGTCATCGGTGCTTTGAGTTTTATCAAAGCGGATGAAAAAATACCGGCTCGCAGCCTCGTGGTAGGTAATCCTGCGCGCATCGTCCGTCAAGTCAGCGATGCTATGTTGGAATGGAAAATGAAAGGTACTCAACTTTATCAGATGCTCCCCAAAGATTGTTTTGACACTCTCAAATCTTGCGATCCCCTCAGTAAAATGCCTGAAAATCGCCCCGAACAAGCGGTTTTGTTTGAAACGTGGAAAGAAATCATGGGCAATAAGTAATGGGCAATCAGCAATGAGCAATAAGTAATGGGTAATGGGCAATCGGCTATTACCCATTACCTATTACTCATTGCCTATTATTTTAATCGCTTTAAATATAGTTCCATTGCACAGGGGGCGCGACTTGTGCCGCCGAAATATGGATGAATGAGAGAAGCGTTGTCGGGTATTTTTTCAAAGGATTTGGTCTCTTTCAAGGTGTTTTTTTTAGTTTTTATGACTATTGTCACTTCTTTTTTCAATTTATTGGTAATAAATTCCACTATAAAATTCTCATCGGGCTGAACGGTCAAATGAGGGTCGTCTTTGAAAAAACGTTTTTTACTGACGTGCCAATAAGGAATCATCTCAAATAAAAGGGTTTGCGGATTGTGCCGCCAACCGACCATCGCCGTATTATTGAAGGGATTGAAGGGCGAAAAAGTAATGCCCGTCAATTTGTTATAGTCCCATTGGTCTTCTTGCATTTTGCCCTTTTCATCGTTGATATAGTAGCAACAACTTTTATCAAATCGGCATAACCAACGCAGCGTATCAGGCAATTCAATGCCTCGACTGAATAAATTTCTCGGTTTTGAAAAATGGCTACCCTTATCGAAACGGTATATTTGTTCCAATTTAATTGTATCGTTTGCCCAAGTTTTGATGGGTAAAAAAGCAATGAAGATGAATAAAATAGGTAGTTTCATTTAAAAACAAGCATTTTTAATGTAAAATACTGAGGGGGATGTAAAAGTAAATTTGATTCGATGTATTTTGAATTTTACTTTTGTTAAATCCTTTTTATAGTTAAAATGTTTAAGTACAACGCACCGTAGCGCAGAACTCCAGTTCCGCATTATCCAACAGAACGTAAAATGCGGAACTGGAGTTCCGCGCTACACTCAGCGTTACATTTTATGATTCAATCAAAATTTCACAATGAAAACCTGGACATTTTCACCTCAACTTATCATTATTGCTTCACTTGCTGCCATTCTCATTTTTGAAAATTGCAAACATGAGGATGATACTATCATTCAAACATTGCCTGATGGTGCTTCAAAAATAGAAGCGACAACACAACGCGCAGGCAATGCAATCGCTGGCTACGATTATTTGGTCACGGGCGATTACGTTAGCAGCGGCATTCCTTTGGATGTTTTCAAATCTGTTTTCAGTTCTAATAGTCCTGACGACCTTGCGCGCACAGGCGACAACAAAGGCATCCCCTATAATTTTAACGTTGTAAAGGCATCCAATGGTGTGAAAGTGGTGACAACAAATTGTTTGAATTGTCATGCGGATAGAATTAATGGTCAAATCGTCGTTGGTTTGGGCAATACGACGGCTGATAATACCATTGATGTGGCGCAACAACTGAATACACTTGACCTCGTTGTTCAGACACGTTATGGTAAAAACTCACCTGAATGGACTGCTTATTTACCGTTTACAAGGGGTTTTAGAGCCATTTCGCCTTATATCCGCACTGAAACGCGCGGGGCGAATCCGGCTGATAAAATATTTGCAGCCCTCTCCGCTTTCAGAAATAAAGACGATTTGAAATGGTTGAATACCCCTCAGTTTGCCATATCTTCTAAGCCTGTTCCGAGCGATGTACCCGCTTGGTGGCATTATAAAAAGAAAAATGCTTTGTATTATAATGGCTTGGGCAAAGGCGATTTTGCCCGATTGAATATGGCTACAGCTTTGATTACCATGCTCGATAGTAGTGAAGCTCGAAAAATTGAAGCACATTTTCCGGATTTGGATGCTTTTTTAAAAACCATTCAGCCGCCTAAATATCCTTTTCAGATTGACCAAACGTTGGCTCAAAAAGGCAAAACCCTTTTTAATGACAATTGTGCTAAATGTCATGGAAAACACGAAACTGCCACTGATTATCCCAATTTACTCATCAATGTGACGACTGTTGGAACGGATGCCGCTTTAGCCAATGAGTATGAAAAATACCCTCAATACCACACTTGGTACAATCAAAGTTGGTTTTCTAAAAATCCTTATTCTGCTCAACTTTTGCCGACCAAAGGCTATGTTGCACCACCTCTTGACGGGATTTGGGCAACAGCACCCTATCTGCACAACGGCTCTGTGCCGACGCTCGATGATATGTTGAATAGTACAAAACGCCCCAAATATTGGTCGCGCACTTTTGATAACAAAGCCGATTATGATGCCGTTAAAATAGGTTGGAAATATAAAATTGAATCCTCAAAAGTGGACATCAATACCTACAATACAACCATTTATGGCTACGGCAATACAGGACATATTTATGGTGATAAATTCACAGCCGATGAACGTAAAGCGGTGATTGAGTATTTAAAAACGTTGTAAATTATGGAAAAAGACAAATTCATGCAATTAGCCATTGACCAAGCGCGTAAAAGTTTGAGTGAAGGCGGCATTCCGATTGGTTCGGTATTGGTCAAAAACGGTGAGTTGGTGGCAGCCGGACACAACAAACGGGTGCAAGAGAAAAACCCTATTTTACACGGTGAAATGGACTGTTTGAACAATGCCGGGCGTGTAGGCAGCTACAAAGGCTCAACGATTTATTCAACGCTGATGCCTTGCTATATGTGCGCGGGCACAATTGTGCAGTTCAAAATTCCAAAAGTCATCGTCGGTGAATCAAGGACTTTTGATGGTGCCAGAGCATTCATGGAATCGCATGGCGTAGAGGTGATTGACCTCGATTTGAAAGAATGTGTCGATATGATGGAAGATTTTATTGACAAAAACCCGACGCTGTGGAATGAAGATATTGGGGAGTTGTGAGTTAGGTATATGTTAAACTAAAGATTGAATAAAGGCACTTTTCCAAATTCCTTTAGCGACTTTTGACATTTTGTCTTGTCTTAGAGCAATTTCTTTAGGAGAGAATTTTTCGTAGTTGCAATATTCGTTGCTGAGTTTATAGCTTGAGGTTTTATACTTTTCTAATTTTTCAGAAAAAGACATATTGTTATCCAGCTTATTATTAATGCTGGCTTCTAATAAACTATAATTCCCTAATCGATAAATATAATCATCTTGAATATCTGGTCGGAAGTTTTCTTCCCAAGTACTGCCTGGATTTTCAGGCAAAATATGCTCAATAGTAGCCACAGCTTCTTCCGGTTGATAATCTTTATTAGCAATTCGATTCTCAATTTTCACTAATATATATTTTGCTAACTCTTTTTTTCTACGAGTATTAAGTAGTTGACATTAAATAATCGACAATAATTACCTTTGAGGTATGTTATATGTATCGTCTCTTCCTGAGGAAGAAAAACAGACCTTGCAAGAAGGTCACCGCAACGGTAAGAAAAAATGGTTTCGCGACCGTTGCCAAAGTATACTATTGAGTTCAGAAGGATT
>JAYUUR010000236.1:0-4621 GCA_043754475.1 Saprospiraceae bacterium
AGCATATTTGGCATCCGTCATCCGACGACCGTTATCGTAGGTAAAATCCTGACGTGTCCGCACTTCGGCAGCAGAAGTGCCTGTAAAAAGATACCGAATACTCAAGTCGGCTTGCTGCATACCATTGTAGCCCGATACTGACCAATCTACGCCATAGACATCATTATCGTCAATCGGTCTTTGAGCGACTGAGGGGTAGAGCAGATGTTGTTTGCCTATCCAAACGGGATTGCCCGTATATTCAAGTCCTACCCGACGTTCGATGTACGACCATACAAAATCTGTATTGGTAGAAACGCCTGTTGGTTTGAGCACTTTCGCCCCTTGATGTTTCACCCATGTTTTATTGGGGTAATAGATGGTCTCGGTCAGTTTATCCGTAATTTGAGCATCTGTTAAAGTGAAATTCTGTCCTTGCGTAGGCGAAACAAAAGCAAAACCTGTTTTCACCACTCGCCCAATATCGTCATATAAAGTAGCTAAATGCTTGGTCGCGTTTTCAGCAGCCATATTCCCATCTTGTGTCAACACCAAAAGGTCACGATTGTCATAGTAGAATTTTTGAGGCTCTGCACCCGGTATTTTCTTTTGGCTCAATCTGTTTTGATTGTCATAGACATATTGGAAGGTCAAAGAATTGGTCACTGCACCATTAGCATCCACTGAACCGGGCGGCAAGACAGCCACCAATTGACTATAATCGTCATAGACATTATAAGTATCTATATTTTGACTGCTCAAAAACTTGCGTGTCAAGATAACACGCCCTAATTTATCTTTGAAAATATAGGTTTGTTTAGCGTTTTCATCAGTCATGGTGGTTTTATACAAAGTATTTGCTGCATAAAAACTACCGCCTGACACACTGCCCCCACTCCCACCAGCTGCTACAAAAAGCCGTACATCATTGGCAACGTTTGTTCCGTAATTGGTGGTGACAACTGTATTATCCACATTCGTCTGTTTTATCGGACGACTGAGGGGAGAGGTTTCATACTCCGTCAGAACATACGAACTCGTGTAAGCAGGAGGCAATTCAACGCTTAATGTATTGCTTTCAAATGGCAAATAGGATTTATTTTGTCTGCCCAAAGCATCATAAGCGACATAATTTTTTTGATGCCAATAATCGTTAGGGTGTGTAGTGGATGGAGGTGTATATAATTCTTTCACCACCTCAATCGGGCGACCCAAACCATCCATGTATTGTTTTGTACTGAGGGGGGCAGTGACGCCTTTAAAAGTGCTGCTTGTACCGACAAAACTATATAGGTTGTTGGCATTCTTATATTGATATTGGTAATCAATAGTCGCTTGAATATCTTGAGGCTCATCTATTGTTCCTGAAAAACGGTTTTGCGTTTTGGATAAACGCATTAATGCGTCGTAGGTAAATTTGGTTCTTAAACCGTTTTCGTCTGTCATGGCTTTAACCAAAGTAGAAGTGCCATAATAATCGATTACCCAATTAAGCCCACCAAAGCTTTTATTGACTAATCTTTTTGAAGCATCCCAACCAAAAGTTTGAGATATAGCAAAACCTTTTGCTGTCATTTGGCTTGGCATAGCTCTATCGTAAGCATTAACGGTCATGTTTAAATTCAAAGTGCCGTCTTTGTTGATGCTGTAGCTTTTATAAGGGAAAATTATGGCATCTTTTGGGGCAGGTGATAACTCTTCAAATTTTTTGAACAACAACACAGAGCCGCCCGTTAGGGTAGTGCCGGTATATTGCTCAGTTTTTAATGGAATAGCAATCATATTTTTAGCAAGAAAAATATTCCCCAAAGCAACCAAATCAATAGCAGGATCTGGACTTGTTCCTGAGAAAGTATGAGCGTAAAAGGTTTTAGTCGTATATACTTTGCCATCACTACTCGTTACTTTTTGCTCAACCGGTGACAAAAAAACATTAGACGCGTCGTATGAATAATCTGTAATCGTTTCCACACCATCTACGTTAGAAGTCGTTTTACTCAAGCGATAAGGTTTGTTGCGGATTTGATAGGATTTCCAAAATGAAATAGTTGTAGAGACCGGACCTTGGTTGTATCCATTGAATTTGATAAAAGTTCCTGTGCTTTGTTCATAAACATCCGTTGTGTAAGGAGAATTGGTTTCAGAAGCAACCAAAGTAGATGAATTATTAAATTGTTGCTTGCTTATCAATTCACCTGAACCAATACGGGGTTGAGTAGGCGTGATAGGAATGCCTGTAAAAGGCTGTAAAGCTTCATTGTTATAGGTGTAAGTGGTATAATACTGAGGGGTACCACCGACTACATAATTTTCCTTTACGGTATTGTAATTAAGATGCCCACCTTCAAAAGAACCAAGCGGTACAATCGCATTATCCATAAAGAAACCTGTATAAATATCTTGAGTGGGTACTCCATTGCATTGTCCGATAGTACCTGTATAGGCATAGCCATAAAAAGGCTTTTGATACAACATGCCCGACGAATTAGGGGTGCCATAATCGTAGGTTTTTACCACGTCATTGGCTGTACTGATGCCGTTGTTGTTTGTTATTTTTTTGATACGCAAACCACCTACTTTACGATTGCCAACTGACACGTTTAAAGTGACTTCTTTTTGTAGCGTAAACTCAGCAGCACTGTTCCATCCTTGAACCTGAATTCGGTATGACCCTGTCGAAGTTAAACATGGGAAAATATCAGTTAAAAAACCACTAATTGTTGCAAATTGGTAACCGGTAGCACTGGTAATACTTGGGTCAACAACGGAATTTGGTACAACTTCATACGTACACATCACTGCATTTGTAGTATTGTTAAATAATGTTAAGGTAATTGTATTGGTTTGACTGCAAGTACCCGTATAGGCAGTGGCACGCTTGTGTCGTAATGTAAAAAACATGTTTTCAGGTAAAGTAATAGTCGTAACAATCGATTGGGGTGGATTAATGACAGTATTACATTGCCCATCAGGCAAAAAATAGCTGATTGTATTTTCTGTAGCTAAGGTTTTCACACCTGTGGGGTCGTAGTAAGTATTGGCTTCGTATTCAAACTTTGTATTACCACCGGTTGGGTAGTTAATTTGTTGAATAGTGCCTAATGTCATATTTGCTTCATCGGTTTCTCGATTTGAAGAGCCTTTTACGTCATCAAAGTTTCTACCATTCGGGTAGCCAGTGGCCGGTCTTGGATCGAAATATTTCAAACGAGTATAAGGAATATTGAGTCCAGTAACAGGATTAGTACTCGCACCGTTGGCATAACCCCAATGGTCAATTGCAGCGGAAAGACGATTGGGCAAATAGTCTATATTTCCCGCTTGCCCATAGTAAGTAAAAGTAAAAGGCTCAACGGTTTGAGTATTGATATCTGCGATACAAGGAGCTTCTTGAACTTTATCAAGCCGCAATCTATTGTCTGTATCTTGTCCGGATTTCTTAGCTGAATTATCTGTAAAATATGATTGTGTTAAAGTGAATGTTTTACAATAGCCGCCGTTTTCTACTTTTATAGCCCCTACTTTTTTAGCATTATCAATAGAAGATGACGCTAAAGCACTTGTTTTGACATCCGTTCTATCGCCATTGGTGACGAAAGTTATTTTTTCTACACCCGTTGAAGTGATGATATTGTCCAATCTATAACCAAGAATGTTTATGACATTTTCGCCATAACCGCCCAATGGGGTAATTGTAGTACCCGTCAATGCTGAGCCGTTGGAAGTTCTATATCCATATGCATAAATTTCTCTGATATAGTTCAAACTGATTTTACTTTTATTATCGGGTGTTGTAATCCGTTTTAAATACCAACCATTGGCATAACCATTGTTTGTACTGACGGGTCTTGTGACTTCAATAGCGGGGCTTCCATCACTAATGTCTCCGAATTCATATTTAACACCATCGGGTGTGGTAATGGTGAACTTTTTTAAAGCAGTTTCCGTGAAGTCTTGTACAACTGCATATTCAATTTTAACATCTTGTTTTTGAATTAACACAACTTTGCCTGTTCCGAAAGCAGAAGTAGCCGCTTTATCAATAAAAAATTTACCATTGTAACCACCTACAGAGAATGAAAAAATATCAGGCTCGCCATCCATTTGACCCGACGCTAATTGTCCATTGAAAGTTGCATTGGCAGTAACATTTCCACCATTGCTGTTGCGTACAATACAACCATTAACAATGGCAATATCGTAGCCTATTTTAAAATACCCATTTTCTCGTTCATCTGCGATACCTTGAACTGTACGACTAATCATCCCGCCTGCTTGAAGTGACCAACCAAGACCCACCGAGCTACATACTTCACCGACTTTGACGCCGCCTGCATGATAACTTAGGCTGATTGGAAGACTTAAAGAACCGTCTTGAATGGTGGTTATAGGAATACCCACATTAGGTACACCTGTATAATAACTGACAGGTATATCACCATATTTCCCCAAACTCGCTGCATTAGCTGAGGGCATCACTACATCTTTGATTTGATTGTTGACGGCTTGGGCATTCAGCATATGTTGCCCAAAGAATAGTAGAAAAAATAGAATTAGCTTAGGCTTGTAGGCTTGTAGGCTTGTAGGCTTGTAGGCTTGTAGGCTTGTAGGCTTGTAGGCTTGTAGGCTTGTAGGCTTGTAG
>JAYUUR010000237.1:0-14093 GCA_043754475.1 Saprospiraceae bacterium
CGTTGGGCTACTTTGAATGGCGCACAGGCACTTGGTTTTGATGATACACTTGGAAGTGTAGAAGTGGGTAAAACGCCGGGCTTGAATCTATTGAGTCTCGAAAGTGGTTTCCCTCATAGCGATTCGTTGAAAATACTGAGGGGGGATACAACTGTTAGAAAAATAATTTAAGGAATGATGAATGATGAATGATGAATGATTTTGGGTTAAATAAATATTTTTTATTGAGTTTAAATATTTGAATATCAATGTTTTATAAAATTTTTATTAACAAAAAAAACTTGTTTGTTTTTATTTTCATTTTAATAAAAACAACAACTTTTTCTCAAACGGCTCATAAAATGCTGAGAGAAGGGGATGCGTCATATAAAAATGAGGATTATAAATCGGCGGAAGAAAATTATAGAAAATCACTTGAAACACAGCCGAGTAGCAAGGGCAATTTTAATCTCGGCAATGCCATTTTTAAGCAACAACGTTTTGATGATGCCATAAAACAATACGATGAAATTTCGAACAAATCAAGCGATAACTCATTGAAATCCAGTGCATTATACAATAAAGGAAATGCTCATTTTTGGAAAAAAGAATATGATAAAGCAGTAGAGGCTTATAAAGAAGCTTTGCGATTGAATCCTAAAGATGAAGATGCTAAAACCAATTTAGCCAAAGCCAAAAAAATGGTGCAAGAGCAGCAAAAACAGCAACAAAAGCAGCAGAATCAACAAAATCAACAGCAAAATCAGAAGGATAAAAAAGACGAACAGGATAAAAACAAACAACAAAACGAGCAGCAAAACCAACAGCAAGAACCTCAAGACCAACAGCAGCAAAATCAACAACAAAATAAAGAGCCGGACAAGCAACCTCAACAAAACCCACAACAACAAGCGCAGCAAGATTTGAAAAAAGAAGAGGCTAAACGAATGCTTCAAATCATGGATGATGAAGAACGCAAAGTGCAACAACGTCTGAAAAAAGGCAAACAGAAACCTTCTCGTTCATCGAAAGATTGGTAATGTAGCGCGAAAATATAATTTCGCATAATTTATAACTATCTGACTATCAATATTTTATACTAAAATTAAAAATGAGGCGATTAATTTTTTTAATAAATATATTTTTAATTACCACAGTTGTGTTGTCTGCACAAGTTGTTTTTGAAGCCATTACTGATACAAAACAGGTGCCTTTGGGGGAGGTTTTTGAAGTGAAATTCATTTTGAAAAATGCTCAAGGTACGGCGTTTAGTCCCCCTGTTTTCAGCGATTTTGCTGTTGTTGGAGGACCTAATCGGATGAATTCAATGACGATGATTAATGGCAATGCCACAAGTACCGAATCATATAGTTACGTTTTGCAAGCCAAACGCGAAGGTAAATTCTCCATTGGCTCGGCAAGTGTGATGGTAAAAGGGAAAACTCTATCCACTCCCCCCCTTAGTATTGAAGTGGGTAGAGGTAAAAAAGAGACATTAAATGAAGGCGTTGGCAATAGTAAAGAATCTATTTTTATTCGCGCAGAAGTATCAAGCCATGAAGCACGAGTGGGGCAACAGATTGTTTTAGATTATAAACTCTATAATCTTGCAAAAATGGATTTGAATGGGATGAATTTGCTGCATGAACCCAATTATGATGGCTTTTTTCATCTCGAAATCAATGATTATCCACACAATGAAAACCGTGTGACTATCAACGGGAAGCAATATTTAACCCGTATTTTACGGCGAGTTGCCCTGTTTGTGCAGAAGGAAGGCGATTTTGTAATAGAACCTATGACAGTTCAAGTAGGCATTATAAAAGGTAAAAATGATGACCCTTTTTCCGACCCTTTTTTCAGTTCGATACGCTCTGAAAATCATACTATTCAATCCAATTCTGTCAATATTTATGTAAAACCTTTGCCAAATAATGCACCTTTGAGTTTCTCTGGTGGCGTTGGTGATTTTAAAGCGGAAGCGGGTATTTCAAAAATAGATGCGACTACAGATGACGCCATTTCCCTCAAAATGAAAATCACGGGCAATGGCGATGCCAAACGCTGGCAAGCTCCTAAAATGGCAGCTATAGACGGTTTAGAAATTTATAAGCCCAAAGTTTTGAGAGAAGAAAGCATCGAATCCCAAGGCGAATGGTTGACTATTAAAGAATTGGAATACCTCATTATTCCTAAAAAAACGGGCAATTTTACTATAAAACCTGAGTTTTCTTACTTCGATACTGAGGGGGGGAGTTATAAAACTTTAACGCCTAATACATTTGAAATCAAAATTGCGCAAGGTAAAAATGCTATTGCAACCATCCAATTAGATAAAATAACGGATATTAAGGGCATTAAAACAGCCACTGTTTTCACCAATCAAATAACATCTTTTTATGGCACAAGCTTATTTTGGGTCTTGACAATTTTACCTTTTATATTTTTAGGCGGCGTTTTGGGATATAGACAATTTTTAATACAAAAAAGTAAAGTCGATGTCAATGTTCTGAAAAGTCAGAACGCTCAAAAAGTAGCGGAACGCCGTTTGGCTGTGGCAGATGAGTTTATGAAAAAAGGCAATAGCCGCCTTTTTTATGACGAAGTATCGAAAGCCATGTTTACTTATATGAGCGATAAATTGAGTATTCCCATGTCTGAATTTTCAAAATCGAATGTAAGCGAAAAGTTGAGTTCGTTGAAAGTCAACGAATTAAATATTAAAAAATTTATTCAAATATTGCAAAATTGCGAAATGGCACTCTTCGCAGGTCAAAATACTGAGGGGGCTATGAACGAGATTTTTCAAGACGCCTTGAAGGTGATTACGGATATTGAAAATGATTTGAAATCATAGGCAATGGGCATGTCCATAGCGATTACCCATTACCTATCACCCATTACCCATTTTTATAAGACTCCTTTCGTCGAGGGCAATCGCATATTATTCGCATCACGCTTGATTGCCATTTTGATAGCTTTTGCAAAGGCTTTGAAAATACCTTCAATTTTATGATGCTCATTAGTACCTTCTGCTTTGATATTCAGATTGCATTTTGAGGCGTCGCTAAAGGATTTGAAAAAATGATAAAACATTTCTGTCGGCATTTCGCCAATTTTTTCACGCTTAAACTCCGCATCCCACACCAACCAAGGTCGTCCGCCAAAATCTAAAGCCGCTTGCGCCAAAACATCATCCATCGGCAAACAAAAACCATAGCGCTCGATGCCCAATTTTGAACCCAACGCCATATAATATGCCTCGCCCAATGCCAAAGCCGTATCTTCAATCGTATGATGCTCATCAATATGCAAATCCCCTTTGACATGCACAGTCAAATCGCTGCCTGAATGTCGCGCCAATTGGTCGAGCATGTGGTCAAAAAAGCCTAAGCCGGTTTTCATATCCGATTTGCCGGTACCATCGAGGTTCAATAAAATAGTAATATCAGTCTCTTTTGTCGTGCGGCGAACGGCGGCAGTGCGGTCTTTTAATTTCAAAAATTCATAAATATTTTTCCAAGATGTGGTTGTCAAAGAGCAAAATTCTTCTAAGTTTAACTCTGTGATTTTCAAGTCATTATCACTGATAAAAATACCTTTCGCGCCTAAATTTTTAGCTAAAATAACATCTGTCACACGATCTCCAATGACAAAAGAGTTTTTCAAATCATAGGTGTTTTCATCAAAATACTTTGTCAACATACCTGTACGGGGCTTGCGTGTAGTGGCATTTTCATGTTCAAAAGTGGGGTCAATGTGAATATCAGTAAACGTAATGCCTTCATTTTCAAAGGCTTTGAGCATTTTTTCATGCGGCGGTAAAAAGTTTTCATGCGGATTGGCAGACGTACCTAAGCCATCTTGATTTGTAACAATGACCAATTCAAAATCTAACTCCTCAGATATTTTACTCAGATATTTAAAAACAAACGGAAAAAATTCGAGTTTTTCAAGAGAATCTACTTGAAAATCAATTGGTGGCTCGATGATAAGTGTACCGTCGCGGTCAATGAATAATACTTTTTTCATTATTTAAAATTTATGATAATCAATGGTTTAAATCTAATACAAAAAACTATGTGTTATTTTAATCCTAACCCCCTCAGTATTTCGAGGGCGAAGTTACGGAAGTTAAGAAAAAATTGCGTTCTTTACACATATTTTAAAAGTCATTAAACCTAAACAGTTCGACCAATTTTGGCGGGTATCTACGTCCATATTCCCTTTTGCAAAAAGGCTTGTCACTATTGCAACTTCCATTTCTCTACGTCTCTCCGTTACAAAGACGATATGCTTGCTGCTATTTTGAGTGAAATAGATTTACAAAAAAAATATCTTAAAAATGCTGAAATTGAGACTATTTATCTGGGTGGCGGCACCCCCTCAGTATTGACAGCCAATGAGTTAGATATTTTGTTTAAAAAAATATACGCTACTTTTAAAATAAAAGATAACCCCGAAATTACCCTCGAAGCCAATCCAGACGACCTCAGTTTGGATTACCTAAAAGATTTGAAAAACCATACACCTATCAATCGCTTAAGCATCGGTATTCAGTCTTTTGCAGAAAATGATTTATTGTGGATGAATCGGGCGCACAATGCCATCGAAGCGCGGGCGTGCATCGAATATGCTCAAGATGCGGGTTTTGACAATTTGACCATAGACCTCATTTACGGTTCACCTACCACAAGTGATGAACAATGGCTCAAAAATCTCAAAATTGCTTACGAATACGATATTCCGCATATTTCTTGCTACGCATTGACAGTAGAAACGGGCACTGCTCTTGATAATTTTGTAAAAAATGGAAAAACGCCACCTGTTGAAGAAGAAAAATCAGCGCGTCATTTCGAGATGTTGATGAGCGAAATGAAGCGTTTTGGCTTTATTCACTACGAAATATCCAATTTCGCTCAGCCCAATTGCTACGCTCGGCACAATTCCAATTATTGGCTCGGCGTACCCTATTTGGGTTTGGGACCTTCTGCACATTCGTTTGACGGCGCAAGTCGTCAATGGAATATCGCTAATAATGCTCAATATATCAAAAGCTTGAATGATGGAAAAGTGCCTTTCACGAAGGAAGATTTGACATCTACACAACGCTACAATGAGTACATCATGACCACGTTGCGAACAGTTTGGGGCTGTGACCCCTCAGTCATTGATGTGAAATTTGGTAAAAATTATTTAAAATATTTTAATAAAAAAATATTGCAATTCATTCAAAATCAAACAGTTATGACGGATGGGAAAAAATATTTCCTAACGGATGCAGGGAGACTTTTGGCTGATAGGATTGCGATGGAATTGTTTTATGAGTAGAAATTATGGTTGCCCAGCTGGATTTTTCACCTTCCAAACGCCTGTTTTCATCAATTTTTTAAACTCCTCGATGGAGAGTGAGCCTGTTTTTTTAACCACTTCGTTGCCATCGCCATCAATGAAAATATAGGTCGGATAAGCATTGACACCAAACTGCACTCTTAACGCCACGCCCTCGCCTTTTTCAGCATTAATTTTCATGCTTAGGCAGTTTTGATTCATGTACGAGGCGACGTCTTCATCGCTAAAAACGGACTGATCCATCAGGCGACACGGGGCGCACCACGTTGTAAAAAAGTCGATGAAGACAACTTTATTCTCCTTTTTAGCTTTTTCCATGATAGCGGACAATTGATCCGTTACTCTAAAATTGACCAGCGTACCTGTTCCGGCTTCGCCGATGGCATCTTCTTTTGGGATGTTATTTTTAGCCGTTGTTCCGCTTTTGGAAGAGTTACAGGCGTAAGGCAAAATGCTTACTGCCGCCATAAAAACGGCTATCCATATTTTTTTCATTTAGTTAAAATTTTAATTTAAACCATATTTATTATTACAAAATTTATTACAAAATCTCTTTTGATTGTCGCCTGTTTTCAAGCATAAAAACATAACGCATAAAAACTGACCACGCTGCGACTGCGCTAATAACAAAACCAACATGACCATCTAAAAAGCCTTTTTTTATGATAAAATGCTTGAAAAAACGCATAAAAGGCTTTAAAATTAAATGAAAATACGTTATTTTACCGGTTGTTGCGTCTTTATCTTCTGCTGACCAAGCGGCATAACGCATCTGTTTATCAACGAAGTGTTTAATATTTTTAAACGTGTAATGCTCGAATTTATTTTCGAGTTGACCCACTCGCAACCCCTCAATTCTTATCTCTTCATGCACTCGATTTTGATTGTAACGGCATTTATCGCGCTTGATTAATCGCACTGTTTTATCATTTTGCCAACCTGAATAACGCACTTTTTTACCCATAAAATAATGCGTAAAGCCTATCCAAAAACAATCGAAAGATGTATCTCCAATTTTCACCCCCCTCAGTATTTCATCAATTTCAAGGCGCATTGCAGGCGTTACGCGTTCATCAGCATCCATTATTAAAACCCATTCATGATTGGCTAACGGAATTGCCCAATTTTTTTGAAAAGCGGGTCCAAAATAAATATGCTGTAAAAATTGCACATTTTCATATCGCATGACGACCCCCTCAGTATTATCGGTACTAAACGAGTCCACTACAATAATTTCACCTGCCCACCCAACGACAGAATCAAGGGCAGCTGCTATATTTTCTTCCTCATTAAAAGTAGTAAATAGGACGGTTAAAGACGATGACGCATTCAAGTTGTTTTCTTTTTGAATGCAAATCTAATCTTTATGCTTGAAATTTGGTTTAAAGAACACTCAGAGTAGTTATTTTGTATCATTCTTTTTAAAACAAAAAGTTTTTTCGTAGATTTGCCCTTTGCAAAAAATAAAATTACATGGCTCACAATCACTCGTCAACAGACACCTCTACTGCCTTGATAATGCCTGAATCGCCGAAGGTTACAGCGCAAGATTATATCGAAGTCATCGGTGCAAAAGTTCACAATTTAAAAAATATTAATGTAAAAATACCTCGTAATCAATTAGTTGTGATTACGGGCTTGAGTGGTAGTGGTAAATCGTCGTTGGCATTTGATACAATTTATGCCGAAGGTCAACGCCGTTATATGGAAACTTTTTCCGCCTATGCGCGTCAATTTATCGGCTCGATGGAGCGTCCAGATGTAGAACAAATAACAGGTTTGAGTCCGGTTATTTCTATTGAACAAAAAACGACAGGACGCAACCCACGCTCGACAGTCGGGACGATTACTGAAATTTATGACTTTATGCGCCTACTTTTTGCTCGAATCGGCGATGCTTACAGCTACGAAACGGGTAAAAAAATGGTCAAATATACCGAAGAACAAATCCGAAATCTTATCCTCGAACAATTTGACGGTCAAAAAATTATGCTCCTCGCACCGCTTATTCGTGGGCGTAAGGGGCATTATCGAGAGTTGTTTGATAATATTCGCAAGCAGGGTTATACGAAAGCTCGGGTGGATGGTATTTTGCTCGACCTTGAGCCCGGTTTGCAAGTAGATAGGTTCAAAGTGCATGATATTGAGGTGGTGATTGACCGCATTCAAGTCTCAGAAGAAAGGCGTGAACGGCTCGTGACTTCGCTTGGTACAACCATGAAAATGGGAAATGGTTTGATTTTTATTTTGAAAGTGGATACTGATTCTAATGAAAGCGGTGAATTAACCATGTTTTCAAAGCATTTGATGGATGCCGAGTCGGGTATTAGTTATGAAGAAGCATCACCGAATACTTTTTCCTTCAACTCACCTTATGGCGCATGTCCGCATTGCAAGGGTTTGGGGCAAGTGGCTGAGGTGGATATGGAAAAAGTGATTCCCGATTGGTCAAAAAGCATTAATGATGCGGCGATAGTGCCTTTTGGAGAGGTTCGGGAGAATACGATGTTTCAGCAGATTAGAGCGATTTCAAAAAAATATAATTTCACTTTTGCTACGCCTATAAAAGATATAGCTGAGGAGGCTTTGAATCTGATGCTTTATGGCGGTGAAAAAAAATCTGTCAATTTGCCAACCCATGTTGCTCAACAGGATATGTATGTCTATGATTTGGCTTCAACGGGCTTGACAAATATGCTCAAACGGTGGTATCAAGATTCAGGTTCTGAGAAAATTGCACAATGGGCGGAGGAATTTATGACTGTCATGACATGCCCAGAATGTCATGGATATAGGTTAAAAAAAGAATCTTTGCATATTAAAATTACGGATAAACATATTGGCGAATTAGCCGTTTTGGATGTAGTTACTTTGATGGAATGGTTTGAGCCGATTGAAGCACAACTTACTGAGCGTCAACAAGTTATAGCTAAAGATATTTTAAAAGAAATCCGTTTGAGATTGGGTTTTTTATTGAATGTCGGCTTGGATTATCTCTCTATGAATCGTCCTTCGGGTACGCTTTCGGGCGGTGAATCACAGCGCATTCGTTTAGCTACTCAAATCGGTTCGCAGCTCACGGGCATTACATATATACTCGACGAGCCGAGCATTGGCTTGCATCAACGCGACAACCAAAGGCTGATTGAGGCATTAAAACAGTTGAAAGAAATTGGCAATACGGTCATCGTGGTGGAGCATGATAAGGATATAATGATGGCGTCCGATTATGTGATTGACCTTGGACCGGGTGCGGGTAAACATGGCGGCGAACTCGTGGGCGAAGGCACCCCCTCAGTATTTATTCAAAATCAGACCTTGACAGCCGAGTTTTTGAACAATGTCAAACGCATTGAAGTACCCAGACACCGTCGAAAAGGGAACGGTAAAGAGTTGATTTTGACAGGTGCAACGGGTAATAATTTAAAAAATGTCACCGTCACCATTCCTCTTGGGACGCTTATTTTGATAACGGGTGTATCGGGTAGCGGTAAATCTACCTTGATAAATGAAACGCTTTACCCTATTTTAAGGCAACATTTCTACAATTCTACTAAAAAACCTATGCCTTTTCAGCGGCTGCAAGGCTTGGGGCATTTGGATAAAGTGATTGAAATTGATCAATCACCTATTGGTCGTACACCGCGTTCAAATCCAGCTACATATACGGGCGTTTTCAGCGATATTCGCAATATTTTTGCAGGCTTACCCGAAGCTAAAATTAGAGGTTATAAGCCGGGACGCTTTAGTTTTAATGTAAAAGGTGGTCGTTGCGAGACTTGTGAAGGGGCAGGGAAGCGCGTCATTGAAATGAATTTTCTACCTGATGTAGAAGTGGATTGCGAAACATGCTTAGGGCGACGCTACAATCGGGAGACTTTGGAGGTGCTTTATAAGGGAAAAAGCATCAATGATGTTTTGAACATGACTGTTGACGAAGCCGTGCCATTTTTTGAAAAAATACCCAATATTTTCCGCCGCATGAAGACTTTGCAAGAGGTTGGCTTGGGCTATATCACGCTTGGGCAACAAGCGACAACGCTCTCAGGCGGTGAAGCACAACGCGTCAAACTCGCTGAAGAGCTTTCTAAAAAAGACACTGGCAACACCATGTATATTTTGGATGAACCAACGACTGGTTTGCATTTTCAAGATATTCAACTGCTTTTGACGGTTTTATATCGCCTTGTTGAAAAGGGCAATACTGTCATGGTGATTGAGCATAATATGGATGTGATAAAAGTAGCGGATTATGTTATTGACATGGGACCCGAGGGCGGTTTTAGAGGTGGCACCGTCATTTGCACAGGTACGCCTGAAGAAGTAGCAAATACTGAGGGGTCGCATACGGGGGCGTTTTTGAAATTAGAGCTTTAAAATAAAGGAATGAAAGTGAGCGTTTTTAATTGTTGGATTAAAAATTTTACCTTTACTGCTCAAATTTCAAGAATATATTAATGTATGGAAAATAACGACAATCTTTTAGGCGTCTTGGCGACTATTTTTAGGTGGAAAAAACAGATTTTAACAGTAACCTTTATTGCAGCCTTGGGCGCAGCTTTGATTGCTTTTTTTTACCTACATAATTATTACAAATCCACGACTATTTTTTACGTAGCCAGTCCCGATATTTTTAAGCCCGAACAGGTGTTTGGAACTTCTAACAAAGACATGGAATTTTATGGCACTGCCAACGACCTTGACCGCGTATTGACGATTGCAGAATCGGGTGAGTTGCATGAGTTTTTAATCAAAAAATTCGATTTATATAAACATTATGATATTGATACAACGGATGAAAAAGCACCTTATAAAGTGCGAGAAAAATTAGTATCTCTTTATAATGTTAAAAAAACAAAATTTGATGCTATTGAATTGTCAGTTGAAGATGTGAACAAACAAATGGCAACTGAAATAGCCAACGTAGCGCGTGAAAAAATTGATGAAATATCACAAAGGCTCATTCGCCAAAGCCAAGAAAATGTGATAAAAGCCTACGCTTCTAATTTTATTGAAAAGGAAAAAGTATTATTGAGTGTTGGCGATTCATTGATGCGTTTGCGTGAAAATTACGGCGTTATTGACCCTGATAAACAAACAGAAGCAGTGACGAAAACCGCCGTAGAATCGGAATCCAATTATGCTCGAAATAAAGCCAAATTGGATATGTTGAAAAAATCGCCCAATGTTTCTGCTGATACGCTCGTGCTTTTAGAAGCCAATGTGAAGGGTTATGAAGAGGAAGTCAAAGCCAATAGTTTGATGTTGAAAAAATATAATCAAGGCTTCAACAGCGTTTCGGCTTTGAAAGAATTTTATGAAAAAGAGCGCGACCAAATGGGCAAAGACAAACAACGCGCGATGCAACTCCGTATCGCATATAATACTAAAATTTCAGCTCTCATCCTCGTCGAATCTGCAAAAGTTCCGATTGTTAAATCGCGTCCAAAAAGAACCATAATAGTATTGAGTGCAGCACTCATTGCCTTGATTTTTAGCATTATCGGTGTATTATTGATTGATAACTATAAAGATGTCAATTGGAATGACGTCATAAATACTCAAAATGGTTCGTACAAAGTGACCAGTACTCCCGAAGGGATAAATGAGGGGAGTAAAAAATCAATTGGTTTCTTAAATCGTGAAAGCTAATTCGGCATATTTCCCTTGAATTTCCTCAACGTCATATCACGCTCTCAAGCCAAAACGACCTTCATCGTTTTTGCTACTGTCATCATTGCAAGCTGTTGGCTGGCGGCGGCTTTGGATAGTTTTTATCCTTTGGCAATTCCAGTATTTGGGCTTTTAATTTATATGACGATTGTAGATTTTAAGAGCGTTTTTTTTCTTCTTTTAGCCTGTATCCCCATTTCTGCCGAGTTTGAATTGCCCAATGGATTCAGTACGGACATTCCTACCGAACCTTTAACAATCGGTTTGATGCTTGTTTATATCATTTATGCCTTGAAAAATGATAACTTGTCATTCCGAGGAACACAACAATTAAATAAACGAGGTTTCTTGCGCCATCCGATTACATTATTGATAGGGCTTCATGTAGGTTGGATTTTTGTCACGATGATAAACTCCGAAAGCCTTTTTTATTCTATTAAATATTTCCTTGCTAAGATTTGGTTTGTCGTCACGTTCTATTTTTTAGCATCGCTCATGCTTCAAACGCGGCGAGATTTTGAACGGTTTATTTGGTGCATTTTTACCCCCCTCAGTATAGCCATCGTTATTACGACTTATCGGCACGCAGCTTACGATTTTTCATTTACCGATATTAATAAAATCATGTACCCGATGTTTCGGAATCATGTGAGTTATGGCTGCATATTAGCTGTATTTTTGCCGTATGTTATATTGGGTCGCTCATGGCAACGCCGTTTTGGAATGAGATGGTGGACGTTGACTTTTGCTGTTGTATTATTTCTTTTTGCTATTCAAATGTCATTTACGCGAGCAGCTTACGGAGCTATTATTGGCGCAGCAGGCTATTATTTTATAGTGAAATATAAATTAACAAAAGCAGTCATCGGTTTAAGTATTATTGGTATTATCGGTTTTGTAACATTTATAGTCAATGATAATAAATACTTGGATTATGCCCCTAAATTTGAAAAAACCATTACCCATAAAAATTTTGATCAACTCTTAGAAGCCACTGCAAAGGGCGAGGACATCTCTACAATGGAGCGCGTCTATCGCTGGGTAGCGGGTTTTAGAATGATTTCTGAAAAGCCTTTTATGGGATTTGGACCCAATAATTTCTTTAATTATTATAAAACGTTTACTGTCACCAACTTCAAAACCTATGTAAGTGACAATAAAGAAGGCTCGACTGTTCATTGTTATTACTTACTCACAGCTATCGAACAAGGCATACCGGGGGCGATTATTTTTTTCATGCTCATCTTTTATGCACTCCTCAAAGCGGAGCAAGTGTATCATCGAGCGGAAGGTTTTCAGAAGCAAGTGTTGATGACAAGCCTACTTTCTTTCGTCACCCTCCTCATCCTCATTATCATTAATGACCTCATCGAAACGGACAAGTTTGGCTCGTTCTTTTTTATGAGTCTCGCCATTTTTACCAATATTGATTTAGCGACACGTCAAAATAACGCTGACTTAAGTTCTCCAAAAAATGCTACTGAATAAGTATCATAAAATATACATTCTGACGTTATCAAGAGAAATCTTTTTCCTGCAACTATCCATTAGATTTATTAAATTTGTTTAAGGAATTGAAAGTCAAGTTTTTAAACATAACACAATTCATACTATTTAAATTTAGCGGAATATGGGTACAGGGTATGGTTTGAAAATTGTTTAGATTATTGTAATTATCAAAAAAAAATAATCATCAATGAACAAAAGCCAAATTAATTTAATGCGGACTTTCCTCAATATATTCTTCTTCCTCATGCTCAATCATGGCATATCCGCTCAATATACTGAGGGGGGGCAAGAGAATATTGTTCCCAACGCTGGTTTTGAAGAGTTCGACGGTTTTCCAATCGGTTGGTATTATAAAGGTACGGACTTCGATGATGTGGTCAAATATTGGACATCCGCCACCATCGCTTCACCCGATGCATATGGTGCCCGCGTTCGAGTGCCTGCGAGTTGGTCTGAGAAAGGCTTCGGCAAGCAATTTCCTCATAGCGGGCAAGCGATGGCAGGTATTACTGTCTTTGGTTGTGGAACGGGTAAGCCACATTGTCGCGAATATGTTGAAATTCAGATGAAAGAGCCGTTGGTTATTGGGCAGGTTTATGTCGTTGAGTTTTGGGTAGCGCATTTAGCGGGTTCGTTGCAAGTGAATAATATAGGTGCTTATTTTTCAGATAAACAAGTGAAAGTGAAAACCGATAATTGCTTGAACCTTGTGCCGCAAGTCAAATCCGAAGCAGTACTAAATGCAGAAGGTGGGCGTTGGACAAAATTTACAGCAAAATTTCAAGCTCAAACTGAAGCAGAATGGGTCGTCATCGGCAACTTCAATGAAGACAATCAGACTACAGCCGTGTACCCCTCAGTATCGAACGGTTTGAACTTCGCTTATTATTATATTGATGATGTTTCTGTAAAAAAAGCAGAGCCGATTATGCCTGTGCCTGTAAAAGAAGATGACCTCACACGCATACCGCTTGAAACAGGCAAAGTGATTGTCCTCAAAAATATATATTTTGATAGTGACCGTTCTGAATTATTACCGCGCTCGTCAGTCGAATTGGATAAGCTCGTGCAGATAATGCGTGAAAATCCAAAAATGGAAATTGAAATCATTGGGCATACCGATAATTTAGGCGATGTGAATTATAATATCACCCTCAGTCGTCGCCGCGCCTCTCAAGTGATGGATTACGCTATCCGAAATGGCATTGAAGCGAAGCGACTTCAAGCCAACGGATTTGGCTCTTCGCAGCCTCTTGCTTCAAATGATACGGAGGAAATGCGCCAAGTAAACAGACGAGTAGAATTTAGAATTTTGAAAAAATAAGATTCTTTAAATACAATAACTGAAAGTAAAAACTGCCTGCAATTCCAATTGTAGGCAGTTTTTTATTTTATAAGAGTTTATTTTGGCGTAATTTTATAATAAATGCGCTTTACTGCCTCCAAATATTTTATTTAAAAAATGGAAATCACTTAATTAAAATTTGGGATTGGTACTTTTTTTGTACCTTTTAAAAGGATGTGTGGTATGATTAAAAATTTTGAATTGAAATCTTTGTAAGTAATTGATAATCAAATAG
>JAYUUR010000238.1:0-14036 GCA_043754475.1 Saprospiraceae bacterium
TTTACACTTAATCCCCAATAGTTTTGTTCGTTCTCATTCTTTTTTAAACAATTTTTAATTCATAGTAGCTTTTTTGCTAATTTAACAAAGTCAAGTTAATTCGTCGTAATTAGTTTTTTAATATTACAAGTATGTCAAAGAACTTATGGGTAATCAAGAGTTGGGGGTTAGGGGGCTAAAAAAAGTCCTTGCGGGAGACAGCAAGGACTTAACCATATTCAGAACATGAAGGATTGAGAGATATTATAAGTTTGAAATTTTCTTTTTGATATCGTCCAGACCTAAAGATTTCGGTTGCAAACGAATGGCGTTTGAAGCACTAATTGTAGCATCTTGTACATCCATATACGAACGCCCATTGATGTTTGATATAGAAACCACTGTTACCTGTTTTCCAATCGGAATGCCTTTATAACTTTGTGGAATACAGAACTGTTTGGTAACGGGTGTACCCTCTAATTTGACGACAGATAAAATATCTTTGAAAGCAATATAAACACTTGTATTGCGATTGGTGAAAGAATCTGGCACAGCAACACAAAATTTATTGGTCAAATTCGGCTCATCATTGAATCTATCGCAATTAATCCAACCGAAGCGATCTAATAATAATTGAAAGCCTTTTTTCTCTTGAGAAGAGTCAGACCACGTAGTTACCGCGTCTCTATTAGAGTTGATAGGCGTCCAGTCAAACTGTAATCTATTCAAATTTTTACCCTCAAATAGCTGCATCACCCCCTCAGTATTGCGTATTTTATAACGTATTTTTATTGTTTTATTTTGTCCAAGTTTTACTTCTACACCATTTTGTTTAGCTGATAAAAACACAACACCGCCTGAAATTAAAAGCCTTCCACCTGAAATTGTCGGTTTATCATGAGCAATTAATTCACCTTTTGTTCTTAAAATAAGCACTTCAATATCCAATTTACCCTTTAAAGCCTGATTGTTTTTAGAAACACATGGATTTGAAGGAAACTCCAAAGAAACATCATCCGGCAATACTATTTTCCCTCCTTGTTCAGCCGAAATACTGTCTTTTATGATGGGTTTATTAAGTACACTAATCAGTTTTTCTATATTCAAAAGTTGTGTTGGAACACCTATAATAGGTGCTTGCAAATCAGATTCATTTTCCCAAATAGTGTCTGCTTTTACAACCGTTGGTACAACCACAGTATTGGTAGGGATAAACACATCTTTATCCTTTTGACATGCTTCGTTTTGTAGGAAAATAGATAATATAGATATGTATAAAAATATTTTTTTCATTTTTACTGTAAAATTATATTTGTGCTATAAAATATTCGAAACAAATGTGTTAAATTATAAATGAACACTTGTTGTAAAATTTTCGATTAATAAGCTTGCCGTTAATATAAAGAGGACTTGAATCCTGTTTTCGCTGCTTCAATCTAATTTTTTTAAAAAAAAACTATACTGCTATTTTGTAAAGAATCAAAGCCTATATCTCAAACCAATATTCAAACCCGCATTAGAATAACTTTGACGAAGTCCATAATCCGATTTTGTAATGGGTTTCAAATAGTATCTAAATTGAGGTTCTATCATCAGTTGCCATTTATAACTCAATTGCCAATATGCAGCGATGCTGCCCACAAGGCTTGTGCCGACTGAGGTTTGGTAAATTGTATTATCTTTTGAAATAACTAAAGGCTGCAAATCTTGACCTAAAACCGTTGCTTTGCGCCAAGTTCTAATATTGAAATTTGCGCCTGCGTTCACCCCAATAGTCACGTTTTCAGTTAACCCAAATTCATATCCGCCTTGAATAGTAAAATCCAAAGAGCGATAATTATTATAACGTGTTTTACGGAATATACCATTGGTAATTTCGATTTGTACAGTATCAAGTTGTCCAGTATTAGGATTTTTATCAATAACATATCTAATATTTCCTACACCAAAACTATCTCGTTGAAATTTTTCATTCGTCTGAGCATAAACGATACCCCCCCTCAGTAAAAAGCCGTTTCTAAACACAGCCGTAGCCCGCACACCTGCACTGAATGCATATTGAGAAGACTCAATAGTGTCTCGGGAATTTTGATAATCAGTATATTCGAGGGAATTAGCTTTCAAACTACGGAAAGCATATTCAGGTGCACCATAAGCATCTATGTACCATGTAGGTCTGCCACCGCCTCTGCTGCCAAATGTAGGGCAACCATCTGGTCCCGAACAAGGCAAGGCTTTGACAACATCCGCATGTAGAGGAGGTGACAAAGCAATGCCTTTAGGGGAAGAAATGTACAAGGGATTAAAAGTCGGTTGCGGTAAGTTCGATGTGATTTTCGTTGAATTGGAAGCCAGTATGTCCGTTTTATTGGCTAATGATGTTGCATCATATTTATTAACGCCTGTTCGCGGCGTTAATATTTTATGAGTTTCTGTCTTTCCGTCAATATTTTTTTGATTTATATTATCGGATTGTTTATTTAGATTATTGGCAGATGTTACACCTTCCTGTTGCGCTCCGCTTGGAGAAACAACTCTTTCGGGCATATTTGTTACCCCCTCCTGCCGCGTTCCACTCGCAGTGACAATCTCTTCGGAAGTATTTTTGTTATTTGAAACAATATTTTTAGAATTTTCTCTATTAGGCGTATTTAAACCGTCATTATTTGAAATTTTATAACCAATTATCAATAAAGCTAAAATTAAGGCTGCCATTGCTAATCTAAACCGTCCTGTTTGCCACCATGCCACTACAGGGCGTCTGCTCTCGCGTGTGTTCATAATGCGCTCAAACATATCCGAAGGCACGCTGGAAGTATGGTCAATCAGTTTATGTTTGATAATATCTTCTGATGAAGGCTCTTTGAATGCTCGCTCAATCATGATGCGATCGAACAAATCCGATGGCACATTTGATTCATATTCAGCAAGTTTTTCCTTCACGACATCATCTCCCGACGGCTCACTTATGCCTCGCGTAAGCATAATACGCTCGAACATATCGTCCGAAACCTCCGACTCGTAATCCCTGAGCCGTTGCTTCAATATATCGTCATAAGGTAATTTTTCTTTCATATTATTATCCTTTGAGCAGTCGTTATTCTGTTTTGTAAGGCATTTCGAGCTTTTACTAATTGCGACCTTGACGTACTTTCTTCTATTCCGAGCGTTTCGCCTATTTCTTTATGGCTATAGCCTTCAATGACATATAAGTTGAAAACAACTCTGTAACCATCAGGCAGTTGACTGATAAGCCCAAGCAATTCGTCTTCTGTCATTTTAGAAAATACTGAGGGGTCTTCGCTTGATTCAATCACGTTCTCCATGCCGATACCTTCTTTCTGAAAACTGTGGCGGCTGGCATTTTTCAATGCCGTATTCACTACAATACGCCGAATCCACCCTTCAAAAGAGCCTTTGCTCTCGAATCGGTGGATATTATCGAAAACTTTAATGAAGGCATCTTGTAAGATGTCTTCTGCTTCCATTCGATGCCGAGTGTAGCGCAAGCACACGGTCATCATCTTACCCGCATAGCGGTTAAAGATTTCCCGTTGGCATACGCGGTCTTCTCGAAGGCAGCCTTGTATGATGTCGTATTCCGTCAAGTTCTGTAATGCTTTAATCTGTTCCTAAATATGGTTTTTGAGTAAAAGCATAAAATTACAATATTCCTTTTCAACACGTAGATTCTTTAACATTTAAAAATGTTGCCTGTGTGGATAAGTTTCTCATAAAAAAAATAAAGCCTACCCACAAATACTGAGGGGTAGGCTGCTTAAAAAATAATTTAAAGCTGGCTTATGTTTCTTTGTTTTTAAAACAATTTATTGTATTTCAATAAAAGTGTATTGCGAATAAATACACCTCGCCCTTTGTTATTCACATCGCCGCCCTTGAAAACGAGGATGTTATGGTCATAAAACCAATCGGATTTGAAATTCACGGATATATTTTTGTAAACCATAAAATCCAAAGAATTATACCACTCAACAGCTATATTCTGTACGCGGATTGATAAGGTTAAGAAGTGAAAAATCAAGACCGATGCCACCGAATTTCGTCCAGCCGTCTGCTGCGTCTTTTTTGTCCATTTCCTTGACGGTGTCTTTAGCATCAAGAACTTTTTGAGCGGACATAGTGAGGGAGATTGAACTGATAACAGTCAAAATAATCAATATTCGTAAATCATTCATCTTCAGGGAGTTTCAAAAAATCGCTGGGAAGTATTTGCACCTCTTCTTTCATCAATTTACTGAGGGGTACGATGACGAGACGCTCGCTGGTTTGCATTTTCACGCAGGAGTTATCCAAGTAAACTATTTTACCAATGGTGTCACCCACTTTAATGGTGTCACCAATATTGAAGTGCCGACGGCTATAAAATGAGGCTAAAAAATTAGACATCATATCCCGCGAAGCCAATCCATAGCCTAAGGCAAAGGCTGCAACGCCGCCGCCAAGAATGATGCTTATATTATTTTTTACAAAATCAGTATCTATCTTCGCTTGCGATAATGCACTAATCATTGCTGTTAGGAAGACGAAATAGAAAATAAAATTGGATATAAGATTAGGCGATGGAATACCCACAGATTTAGCCGCCGAGTAAATAACACCTTTCAAGACATTCGCTAAAAGCAAGCCTATAATCATCACAGCCATTGCCGTTATCAAGCTCGGAACATAATTTATCAAATCAGCTATGAGCTGCGATAAAGCAGGCAGCCCGAGTATATCAGTGGCTGCGGTCATGAAAATTAGCAGTAAAACATAGTAAAAAATCTGCCCAATGATGCGACTGGGTTTCAAGTTGATATTGTATTGCTCAATAATATCAATATCATTGAGTTTTTGAGCCAACTTATCAATGCCTATGCTGCCCAATACTTTTTCAATAATGCGGCTGACCGCTTTAGCTATCAGCATCCCAACGATAGCAACTATGATTGCACCGATTAAATTCGGAATAGCAGTAGTAAATCTTAATAATAAAGTCCGTAAAATTTCTAATCCCATCTGTATATAATATTGTTTTTCATTAAGTTTTGGAATCAATCAGACAATCTTTGAGCGTTTGCATACCCCTCAGTATCCAACGTATTTTATAGTGACTGTTAAGCTTTTTCACTACCGCTCGCCGGGGGCTTTAGGTCCACTTGGCTTGAACGGGCTGCCTGAATCGGACGGTGCCGGACGACTCCGATTGTCAGAGTCGTCTCCACCGAGCATTCCGATAACCGTTTTGATGATTTTTGGAAAAAAAAGGTCAATCATATCACCTGCTACGCGATATGAATTTTGCTTTTTTTGGAGGCGTTGCTCAACTTCCATCATCTGCGGCAGCGTAAAGCGAGACTCATATTCATCTTCCATGAGTCGCTGAAAGCTGTTTTTTTTCCTTTCATCTGCCATTTTATTGTTCGGTTTTAAAATTGAATGTGTCTTGAAAAATAGTTAATTAAATATCTCGATTTGATAATTTCAGATATAATTCTTGCGCCTTATGTTTAGCGCGTTTAATTTTCATTTTGACTGCGCTTTCAGTTTTATCAATCGTATCTGCTATCTCTTTAATGCTGAGTTCATCTTGGTATTTCATGAGGAGTATAATTCTATCGCCTGTTGACAATTCTTCAAGCACTTGTTTCAAGTATTTAATATCCATTTCACGCATAAACTCATCGGGTACATCTTCTTCTGCTACATCAGGTACTCGTTCTATATCATCACTAAAAAGTGTTTTCTCTTTTTTTCGCTTGCGTATGAGATCAATACAAAAATTGTAAGTAATAGAATAAATCCAAGTTGAAAATTGCGATTTCTCTCCAAAATTGCCCAAATTTAGCATTATTTTGACAAATATATCCTGCACCGCATCCTTTGCCTCATCCTCATTTCTGAGAATAGAAAGGCACTTGCCATACACCTTACCAGCGTATTTGCGATATAAGATGCTGAAATATGTAGCATTCTGCGTTCGCAGATACTCTCTTATTATGTCAGCATCAGACATTTCTTTATTTGCAGAATGAGTGCTCAATAAATTTTATGACAATTTGAATTGCAAAATACTTTTAATAAGTAAGGGTTTCATAAAGCCTTATTGCCACAAAATTATTGAATAAATTGGGATTCTATAATTTACAACACTAAATTTAGGAAATTACGGAAAACGTTCTTATTTACAACCAACTTTTTCTTCTCTATCAAACTGACAGTTTTATGACGGTACAATAATAAAAGGGGTACAGAATTTTTAATAAAATTTTAAACATTTATTAACAATATAGTGAATTAAAAACACCTCATTAATGTCATTGCGAGGAAGGTGGCATAATTGTCACTGCGAGCGGAGCGGAGCAGGAGGAAGTGTTTTTGTTTAAAGTAAATTCTATATTTTTTCTAATTTTGCACCTCCAATAATGTTTTTAATGCAAAATTCATGTTTGCTTTAATTTTAAATTTCCTTTTATGATTTATAAAATTGCTAAATCCAACCGCCGAATTGTTGGCGAAATCACACTCGACGGCTCGAAAAGCATATCGAATAGAATATTGATTATCAATGCTTTATGCAAAGATGATTTTAAAATACATAAAATTTCCACCTCAAAAGATACCCAAACCCTTACCAAACTGCTCAGTCAAAAGGACAATAATGTCTATGACGCAGGTGCAGCAGGTACCACTTTCCGTTTCATGACCGCCTACTTAGCATTGCAGCCAGGCACTCAAATACTGACGGGGTCGGAACGCATGAAGCAACGCCCCATTGGTAAGCTCGTAAATGCCTTGCGGGCACTCGGTTGCAATATTGAATACCTTGAAAATGAAGGCTATCCACCTTTGAAAATAAATACACCTAAACCATTGACTACCAACAAATTAAGCATAACTGCTGATACGAGTAGTCAATATATTACCGCCCTTTTGATGGTTGCGCCCACACTGCCTAATGGCTTGCGCCTGACGCTTGAAGGCAATATTGTGTCGTTGCCCTATATCCAAATGACCCTTTCGCTCATGCAATATTTCGGGGTGGAACATGCTTGGTCGGGCAATACCATTATTGTTGAAAATCAAGAATATATTGCAAAAAATATAGTCGTTGAAGCGGATTGGTCTGCGGCTTCTTATTATTATGCCCTCGCAGCTTTTGCTGATGAATTGGATTTAAAACTTAATGGATTGTTTAAAAATAGCCTTCAAGGGGATTCGGTAGCGGTAGAAATGGGCTTTCATTTTGGCGTAGATACGACTTATATCGCAGCAACAGAATTTACTGAGGGGGGCTTACATTTAAAAAAATCGGGCGAACCCATGACAGAAATGTTTGAATGGGATTTTCTAAAATGCCCTGATATTGCTCAAACCTTTGCGGTCATTTGCGCCGGTACGGGCGTGCAAGGTTTATTCACAGGGCTTGAAACGCTTTTTATCAAGGAGACTGACCGTGTGGCTGCCTTGAAAAATGAATTAGCGAAAGTCGGCGTTTCATTTGTCAAATTGCCTGCAAAGTTTTCGCAAAAGTCTCAAAAACAATACTTTATGGTTGAAGGAAAAGCACAATGGGATAAAATACCGCTCTTCCCAACCTATGAAGACCACCGCATGGCTATGGCATTTGCACCCTTAGCCATGATTAATACCATCAAAATTGAAGACCCCTCAGTAGTAGAAAAATCTTACCCCGAATTTTGGGAAGATTTGAAAAAATTAGGTTTTGAAATTAACTAATTAAGCTAAACAACAATGTGTAAAAGTTTGATTGTCATTATTTTATCAATGACTCTATTAACAAATTGCCATCGGCAATTGCCAAATTCAGCTTCATCTTCTATACCTGAAGTCATTGTCAGACCCCTCAGTAAAACAATGCAAAAGGACACTTTTCCTTACTCATGGTTCGGTACATGGGCAGGTAATTTAGAAATTTACAATTCTAAAGGTTTATCGCAAACGATTCCGATGGAGCTTGTGATGGGCGAAACCGATACGGTGGGCGTATTTCAGTGGAATATTATTTATGGCACTGACCGCATTAAAGGCTTGCGCCCCTATTTATTGCGCACGGTGGATGCTTCAAAGGGTTTGTATTTGAATGATGAAATGAATTCTATCAAGATGGAATCCTATTATTTAGGGGGCAAATTATTTTGTAATTTTAGCGTAGAAGGCAATCTTTTGACCACTATTGAAGAAAAAGAGGGCGATAAAATGAAGTTTGAAATCATATTCGGAAAAGAGAAACCCGTCAGTATTACGGGCAACGAAATCGTGAAAGGCGATACCATTCCAGCCGTAAAAACCATGCCTATTATGATTAATCAAAGAGCCGTTTTGACGAGAAAAAAATAAGCTAATTGTTAATCAATCAACACTTTACACATTTTTTAATTTTTAATTTTTAATTGAAAATTAATGACTACGATAGACTATCAAGACATAGCACTCATCTTGCCCTTGCAGCCGGGCATCTATAAATTCTTAGATACTAAAGGCAATATTTTGTATGTCGGCAAAGCAAAAAGCATTAAAAATCGCCTATCCAGTTACTTCGGCGAGCGAAAAGATAGGCAGATAAAAACGCGTGCCTTAGTCAAGCACGCCCATCATATCGAATTCACGATTGTAGAAAGTGAGCAAGATGCTCTTTTGCTCGAATGTGCGCTTATCAAACAGCACCAGCCACGCTACAATGTGATGCTCAAAGACGGTAAGAGCTATCCTTATATTTGCATCAAAAACGAGCGTTTCCCTCGTGTTTTTATCACTCGACGTGTCATAAAAGATGGCTCAATCTACTTTGGGCCTTACACATCGGGCTACAGAGTCAACCATTTGATGGAATTAATTAAAAATCTTTTTCCATTGAGAACATGTCCTTTTGCTTTGACAAAAGAGAATATTGAAAAAGGTAAAATAAAGGTTTGCTTAGAATATCACATCAAAAACTGCATGGGTCCTTGCGCAGGATTGGAAAGTGAGGAAGAATACAATGAAAAAATCGCTCAAATTAAAAATATACTGAGGGGTCAGTTTTTTTCAGTCAAAATGCACTTGAAAAAAGAGATGCAAACTCTCTCTGAAAATCTTGAATTTGAAAAAGCACAACAAATCAAGGAACGACTGACCGCCTTTGAAGATTATCAAGGCAAGTCAACTGTGGTGAGTTCCACCATTTCGGATGTGGATGTTTTCACTATTGATACCGACGATAAAATGGCGTATGTCAGCTATCTTAAAGTAGCGAATGGCGCAATTATTCACACCTATATTTTAGAATTGACTAAAAATATGGAGGAAGATGAAGACTCTATGTTGGCTTTTGCTATCCCTTATTTGCGCGATAAATTTAACAGTGACAATAAGGAAATACTGACGCCTTTTGAAATAAAAATAGCCGACCCCTCAGTCATTTGCACTGTTCCGAAGATTGGGGATAAAAAGAAACTATTGGAGCTATCTCAAAAAAACGCTGAATATTATTTGCAGCAAAAACGCAAGCAAGAGGCTTTAAAACAAAGTAAACAAACTTCTTCCGAGCGCATTTTGACGACTTTAAAAGAAGATTTACAGATGGATGTGTTGCCTATGCACATCGAATGTTTTGATAATTCCAATTTACAAGGCTCAAATCCTGTTTCAAGTTGCGTGGTTTTCAGAAATGCCAAACCTGCCAAACGGGATTATCGGCATTTTAATGTCAAAACGGTAGAAGGTCCGAATGATTTTGCTTCAATGGAAGAGGTCGTGTATCGGCGTTATAAACGCATGATTACTGAGGGGTCACCTTTGCCACAATTGATTATTATTGACGGCGGAAAAGGGCAATTGTCTTCTGCGATGAAAAGTTTGAAGGCTTTGGATATTGAGGATAAAGTAACTGTTATTGGCATCGCAAAGCAATTAGAAGAAATTTTTTTTCCCAACGACCCACTGCCTTTATATATTGATAAAAAATCTGAATCGCTCAAACTCATTCAACAGTGCCGCAATGAAGCCCATCGCTTCGGCATCACTTTTCACCGCAACCAACGCTCTAAAAATTTTATTACGACCGAATTGACTGGTATAGAAGGCATTGGAGAAAAAACATCGGAAAAACTTTTAACTCATTTCGGCTCAGTCACTAAAATTAAATTAGCAACCAAAGAAGAGCTTGAAGCATTGATAGGGAAAGCCGGAACTAAAAAGGTGATTACTTATTTTTTGAAAGATTCACATAAAAATGAGGCTGTCTCAGAAGGTGATTCAAGTATTAACCTTTAAGACAGCCTCACGTATCATGCTTTTTTAATAAAACCTAACTGATTTATTGCACTTTAAGCATCGTCCGCACTTGTTGAGTAGCACCATTTTGTAGGCGAGCGTAATATACACCTGCTGGTAAATGACCTCCGTTGTAATACACTTTATACTTTCCAGCCGCATATAGACCATCAACAGGCAAAGCAATAATTTGACCTTCGACGTCAAAAATTTGCACCATGGTATGCCCACCCTGCGTTTCAAACTCAATAGTCGTAGCAAAATCAAACGGATTTGGATAATTTGAAATCAAATTCAGACCTGCTTTTTTATTGATGTCTTGCGTATCCGTTATGCACGAAGGCGAATTGACAATTTTGAGTTTTTGGAAATTAGGCAATATAATTTTGGAAAGGTCGGTGCTATTCACGCAAAACCAATCGGTCAAAATGGACGCATATACCGAGCGGAAATCATATTGCATGGGTATATTCGCATTCACATCTACATTGGCTGCAATGGTCGGATTATTGCCCAAAATGCCACCAAAAAGGCTTGAACCGAAGACAAACATGGGTAAAGCCGCGCCATGATCCGTTCCAAAACTTCCATTCGATTTGATGCGGCGACCAAATTCTGAAAATGTCATACCCAATACGCGGTTATCTACTTTCAAAGCTTCCAAATCTCTTTGGAAAGCATAAATAGAATCATTCATTTGTTTCATCAAATTGGCATGACCGCCTATCGCATGGTCATTTTGATCTACCTGACCTGAATGCGTATCAAAGCCACCAATTGTCACCATATATACGCGTGTTTTCAAACCGCCTTTCACCAATCGGGCTATGGCTTTAAGTTGAGTCGCCAAGTTGTTGCCTGTCGGATAAGTGACGCTACTGTTCGTGCCTTTATTATAAGCTAAGGCGATGGCATTACCATATTTATCGGCTTGTTTAGCCACCACGCGAATGTAGGAAAGTTCTTTTCCCGCCTTACCCGCCAAGGGCGTAGAGCCAATATCATTAAAATTATACAAATTGGTCAAATCTGGATAGGAAACTGCCATCGGACCCGTCATGCCCATAAAAGAAAGCGTCATATCGCCTACTTGAATGGCTAAAGGATCAGGCATAACGGTATTCGGATAGCCTTCAGGGTAGTTAGGATATTCGTTCATCATATAGCGGCCTACCCAGCCTGTGTAAATATTTTCGGCAGCACCCGATGCACTCATCCAAATATCCGTAGAACGGAAATGCGAAAAATTTTGATTTGGATAGCCTGCTGATTGTATTATTTTGACTTTTCCTTCATTATAAAGATTGGCAACATCTTTTAATGCAGGGTGCAACGCGGTTGTCGTTGTCCCATTCAGTTTAGCCACTTGACTTTCATTAATGAGAATATTGGCACGCGCACCTGAAAGATTAGGGTATTGGTCGAGCGGAATAACGGTATTCAAACCATCGTTACCACCGCTCATTCTGATGATAACCAAGACGTGGTTGGTTTCAGCAGCGGCATTTGTCAACATCCGCATCCAAGGCGAATCCATTGCACCGAGATCGTTATTTTTTCCCAAAAACGAAGGCATCAAGGCACTGACGGCTGATTTTTGTATAAAGTCTCTTCTTTTCATTTTTATATATGGTAAAGCGGAACTCCAGTTCCGCAACTATTAAATAATGGCTAATTTTTTAACAAAACCCATTTGTGTTTAACATAGATGAAACTCCGGCAAGTCAACAAGCAGTTTGTAAAATGTTTGCAGACGTGTATTCACCGTAGCTATATTGGCAGCAGTTGGGCTTGTTTTGTAAGCATCCCAAGCATCCGTCCAATAATAATCACTTGTTTGACCTGACAGCAAAATATTTTTAGCATAATTTTTTAAAGTTGTAGATACCGGCACGCGATACAGTATTTCTAAAACTCTATCAATCAATTTATTAGGGTCACTGGCATCATTACCAAATTGATCTGTGAATTTTAAGACATCAATTATCAATTTTTTACTATTGCCTAAGCCAATACCATTATTAGTTAAAAATTTATCAACAAAAGTCACCCGCTTAGGGAAGCTATCTGTATTGATCCAAAACTCATGAAAAACTGGGGTTTGATAATAAGCGGGCCAACCTGCTACGTTCGGGGGATTACCCAAATGTTGCCCTTGAGATGCAGCCCCTTTATTGCTTTCACCAGCAAAGGCATTCCATGCTAAGTATTGTTCTGTATAATTCGCTGCAGTAGGAATATCCATATTAAACTCGCGGGCAATACCCACCACATAATCAAGCGGACTTTTGATTAAACAGCCTTTATTAGCTGCATCAAAAAAATGCTCGCTTGTCAATAATGCCTTCAAAACGGGCTTAATATCGTAATTGGCTTGGCGGAAAATCGTTGCTAATGGTGTGATAACATTTGTTTCTATATCTGCATCAATTTCATAATAAATAAAATAAGTATAGAGTTTTCTGCAAATAAATTTAGAGACTTCATTCTTATCAAAAATCATGGTCAGCATTTCATCAAACTCAACTAAAGCATCAGTTACTGTATTGGTCGCTTTGCCTGTTATTGTTTTACCACCGTAAAATGCAGAAAAGGTTTTAATACCTATATCATGCTGACCAGCATTGAGGTAAGTTTCCCAAACCCATTTACCAGAGGCAACAGGAGATTCTACTTGCCGAATGCGCCAACCAGTCAACAACTTTGCCGCTGCTTTTACATCCCCCTCAGTATATTGTGATTCAGGACCTTTTCCAAGCGTAAAAAGCTCTTGCAATTCGCGCGCATAATTTTCATCAGGTACTGATTTGCTATTTCGTTCACCGTTGAGATACTTTAACATTTGAGGCTGAAAAGTGACATCATTGACAAAGGTTTTGAAATTACCTAAAGCGTTTTTACGCAACATCACTACATTGTCATAACCTAAAATGGGCGCAGTCTCGATAACTTCAGTAGCAAAATGGTTATGCCAGAATAGCACCATTTTTTCAAAAATAGTTCTGTCTTGACTAATCAAGTTACCTATCCACCAAGCGCGCAACGAGGAACGGCGTTCACCATCGAAGTTGCCATTTTCTTTAGATGTTACCCATGTAGTACCAGCAGTTACACCATCTGATGTGCCATCAGTTTTATTACCATATGTTTTGATAGGCAGTGCAGCCTGAGCAGCCGGCGTGGTTAAAAGCGCATCTACTACTTGCAGCATGGTTTTTCCTTTGAAAAAATCAATATCCGCCTTGGTAGAGCCGAAAAGAGTGCGTTTGAGGAGGTGAATAAGTTCATTATTGCCAAAAGTACCGGCGTAGGGCGTCAATCCTGAGAGGACGCGTGGGCGACGGGTCGGCTGAACAGTCGTTGTAGTATTCATTGACAGTCAGTTTTATAAATTTTAAAAAATTGAGTTAAAGAATATTAAAAAATTGTATCACTTCAATTTAAAAAATTCTTGTGTCGTAGTTGATTGAGTTGTCTGGAATGTGTTGCAGTTGATTGAGCTGTCTGGAATGTGTAAGATAGGTTATATACTGAGGGGTTTGACTGTGAGTACTTAAAAGGGTTTAATCGTTTTTTAAAAGATATTATTTTTCCTTGAAACGCTGCTTTGTTTTAAAATTTTATCCTATACGAAATTTTAACAAATTTTATTTTTTCATCATAGGCTGGATTTTAACTGACTTTTGGCTAATAGGTTATCAGTACTTATGTGAATATACTTCTTAATTGTACTTAAATCTGCCATTTTACTGATGGGGTATAGTTTTAATTTTGATAATTTA
>JAYUUR010000239.1:0-4560 GCA_043754475.1 Saprospiraceae bacterium
AGAACAAATAACAAAAGGAAAACTTGAAGGAGGCGTTTAATGATAAGCATAGGGTTATTTTTAACACATTTATAAGACAGATTTTTTTATTACACATAGGACACATAGGACACATAGTTTTTACATCCAGCCTATGTGTTCTATGTGCCTATGTGTAACAAAAAATAATTATGTGGTTGATTTACATAATCAGTGTCATCACTTACTTCGGCGGCATAGTTGGGCGCACCTCTACTTTACTCGGCAAAGTCCGCTCAGGCATTTTAATCAAGTCAACCACAATTTGCCCAATGTCTTCGGGTTGAATTTTCCAAGCATCTTTTTCGTTGGGCGTGTGATTGTTGAAATGCGTTGCCACAGAGCCGGGCATAATAGTCGAAACTTTAATACCGTCTTTCCTCAAATCGAGCATAATGGCTTGCGTGAATCCCACCAAACCAAACTTGCTGGCATTGTACGCACTCGCCGATTCAAAGAAATTAGTCCCAGCCAAGCTGGCGATGGAAATAAAATACCCTTTCGTTTCTTTCAAAGCTTCCAATGCCGCTTTGATGCTGTAAAAAACGCCAGTGAGATTGATGTCAACGGTTTCATGCCATTGCTCGGGTGTGAGCGATTGGATGGGTGCAAAATGACCCACGCCTGCGTTGGCAATCACGTAATCGAGTCTGCCCCATTTCTTCACGATTTTATCCACTGCTTTTTGTTGCGAAGCAAAATTTCTCACATCCGAAACGACGCCCAAAGCATAACCTCTTTTGATGTCGTTGAGCGCAGCCGCCGCTTCGTCAGCACTTTCTTTGGTGCGGCTGGTTATCGCCACTTTGATACCTTGTTTGATGAGTGCTTCTGCTACGCCGTAGCCAATTCCTTTCGAGCCGCCTGTTACGAGGGCTGTTTTGATCACTTTTGTCATAAAATACTGAGGGGGGTATTGGGTGAATAATTTTAAGATTGTCCTGAATGAAACATCTTTATTTGTAAAGAGTTGTGTTTAAACTTAAAGAAAACCTTTATATTTGTAACATAAAAAACAATCAAACATGACAAAAAGCATCACTATCACCTACGACGAAGCCGACGAGCCGTTTTTATTGGCTTTGCTTGAGAGGCTTGAAATTAAAGTCAAACCGGTTGAATTGACTGATTTGGACAATGAAAAAACCATTATTCATCAACGAATACATGAAAAATATGTGGCTACGGGGCTTTGGGAAAAATTGAATGACGAGGAGCGCAAAGAAGCGGTACATGCAGAAACGCTGCATTATCAAGAGGAACAAGGCGAAGCCTATCAAAGCCAAATAGAAGCAGGTGCTTTTGTAAAAGATATGAACAATCAACTTTTAGGTTTATGAAATATCCCCTACTGAATGAAATACGAACTCAATCATGATGCTGTAGCCAAACAAATTTTCGAGAAAGCCGGTGGCGACATGAAAGCACGGCGCAAAGTAGAGCAATTCGTCAAAGACAATTACGAGCGCTACCTAAGCCGCCAAGTGCTGATGACGCAAGAGCAACTCGAAGAAATACGCCCGTTGCGCGAAGCCCTCAACTTATCCACAGGGGAAAAAGAGTTTATTGAAAAGTGTGAAAATGCTTTAAAAGCAGCGCAAAGACGTCGAATTATCATCATTTCCAGTATAATTATAGCGTTGACATTGCTGGCAAGCCTCGCTGCATGGCAATGGTATAAAGCAGCGAAACAACAACGCATTGCGGAAGCAGGTCGCTTGGCACTGTTGGCACAGCAACAATTATCAGCCTATAATTTCAATGATGCATTTAATTTGACGCAGGAATCCCTTGAGCGCGACCCCAATAATAATATTGCAAAAGACATTCAAAGTCGCATATTTCACCGCGCTTCTGATAATACTTTGTTGACACCTTTATGTATCAATACGCTTCAAGAAAAGTCAGCGGTTATCAAAACCGCGCTCAATACTGAGGGGTCAATGATGGCTTTGTTAGAATCGGATTCGACAGTCAAGGTTTTTGACATTCAAAATGATGTTGTACTGAGGGGTGTCGTTCAAGATTGCAATACCACGTTTAAACCCATATTTTCTCCCGATAATACGCATATTTTAACTTTAAAAAGCGACAGCATCCTTCAAATCAGCGGATTTGATGGCAGCAATGCCCATTTACTGAGGGGTCATACGGAATACATCCGTGGTGCTTTATTTTTTAATAATGACACGATTATAACTTGGTCAAATGATAAATTTATTAAAATGTGGAATGTTCAAGGGCAATTCCTAAAAGACATTGGGCAACATTCGGATTTTGTTAAATCAGTTGAAATATCAAGCGATCGAGTGCATATTCTTTCAACTGATGAAAGTCGAGAAGCAATTATTTGGAGTTTGGATGAAAACGAAACAGAGTTCAGAATCAACCATTTGAGCAATCTCCAAACTGCTACATTTTGGAACAGTGATTCCATCCTGCTATTCGGTTCGGAAGGCATCGAAACATGGTCGCGGAAGCAGCACAAGGAGATTGTGAAGCCCTTACCATTAGCCGTCAATCGCATTTCTAATCCAACATTTTCTCAACATGGGGATAATTTGTTGTTTTATAATACAGAAGAATTGACTTATACCTATATTTATAATATTCATCGGTATTTTGAGTTTTTCGGAGGCAGTTCTAAGGAAAAAGCGGCATTTATGAAGACTTTGCAACAAATGGATAGCATGCGCAGTTTCCAACCTTCCGACTTTTTACGCGCAATGGTATTTAAACCCACTGTTAATATTGAAAAAGTGGGATTTTTCAACGACTCATATGTGTGGACAATCGGCGAAGGCAGCAATGAAGTTTGTTTGCGAGGAGCGAGTAGTTCACTTTTGGCAGTCATGACGCATCCTACCCCACCCGATGGCGTGGAAATATCCGCGCGTAATATGGTAGCCGTTACTTATTCGTATGATGGATATGTGAAAGTTTGGAAACAAAATGCGACAAATTTGAATGCATTGTACGGTATGATTAGTAATAGTGATGTTGGGTCTTCATCCGCCGTTCATTTCTCACCCGATAATCAACGCATAGTCCTGACTGGGCAACTGTCGCCGATGATGTGGTTTAATGCCGCCGGACAATTGCAAAAGACATTTTATGACTTTTATACTGAGGGGGTCGCTTTTTCACCAACTGAACAATTGACGGTAGCATTTCCTTACAGCGGCGAGGCGGCGATATTTGATAGCCTCGGACAAATCGTTAAAAAACTGCCTTTTAATGAGCAACCGAAAGGCGTTCATTATGCGCTGGATGGAAGCCATTTCCTTATGTTTGGCAGTAAAAAAGTAGGCGTTTGGCATAAAAACGGCGATATTTTGAGTGATACCATCAGCCATCAAGATGAAATCATGGATGCCATTTTTACGCCCGATTCCAAGCATATTTTGACGCTTTCAAGAGATAGTTTTTTATCTGAATGGACGCTGAAAGGAGAATTTATTCGCAATATTATTGAGCATGAACGCAATATTTCAGTAGCATTTTCACCCGATGGAAAAACGATTTTGACAAGCGGCAGCGGTGTTCCCACAAAATTAAGAGACTATGCAACAGGCAAAACATTGCAACAATATGGCAATGAAAAAAATTATATTCAATCCGCCCGATTCTTTCCCGATGGAAAAAAAATATTGACTTTGGATAGTGATAATCATTCGGCTATCATTTCTGAAGATGGTAAACCGCTTTATCAAAAACTGTTCGGGGGTAAAACTGCCACTGTCACGTTTTTGAATCAGGGCAAATACCTTTTAGCCATGACCTCGGATGCCATTGAATTATGGACTACCGATAATCAACGCTTGACTAATTATACACAAATCAATGAACGCGCCGAAAAACCGACTTCCTCAACCGCCGTTTCAAAAGATGACAAAAGCATTTTTATTGCATTTGATAATGGCACCGCCAAGCAATTTTACACCCCTGAAGGTATTGCTGATTGGCTGAAACAGCATCCGGCTATGCGTTTTTTGGATGTTGAGAAAGAGCGGTATTCGATTCAATAATTGGGATATTGGGATATTGGGATATTGACGTTTTCCCCCCAACCCCCAAGGGGGAGTCATTTGGAAGTACTTAGAAATTCATACTTTTATGTAGCTGATAGCTCCAATAAATTGAAAAATATCAACCGTTCATTTTATTCCAAACGGCTCCCCCTTGGGGGTTGGGGGGAAAACATCAATAAAAGCCTTCATTTCAAAATTGAAACGAAGGCTTTTTTATTTCTCCAAAAAATGTAATTTTGCGCCCCAGTAATAAATGTTTAGGCAGATTAATGGGAACAAACATTCTCACTGTCTATTGTCTAAAATCTAATTTTCTAATATCTACTTATATCAAGTGTTATGAATTTTATAGAAGAACTAAAATGGCGCGGCATGTTGCACGATATGACGCCAGGCGTAGAAGAAGCCTTAGAAAAAGGGATGACGGTTGGCTATATTGGCTTCGACCCGACCGCCCCCTCGATGACGATTGGCAATTATGTGCAAATAATGATTCTGAAATTTTGGCAAT